>NZ_JBJPHU010000042.1:0-50987 GCF_052939515.1 Phormidesmis sp. 146-33 | reverse complement strand
TTCTACTGACACTGACTAGTTAATCGTACTACATCTACTTGAAAAATGCTGTATTCTGAAGGATCATTGTGCTTCTCCTAGTGTTAATTTCGTTGCATTGATCTGAAGCGTACTAAGTTCCAATGCTTGATTTCTTCCAGATTCTTATGGTATTGATCGACATAATCTTGTCAAAGTCCTCGATCGCTTGTTCATGCAGTGGTGTAACAACAAGATCGATTCCAGCACTGTTAAAGGCACAATCGAGTTTGCTGATGAAATCGCTTTAGAGAAAAGCTTAGACAAATCTTGCCAGCAAAAAACTGAGAGCAAAGGAAAAGGCATGAAAGCTGACGTGGGATAACATCGCAGCCTCAAGCGAGTATTGCCAAAAGAGCCAACCAAAAGCAATGCCAGCAATCCCATTAAGTAATATCGCTCGGATAATCACAAGCGGAGTGAGTGGAACTATCGCGGCAGTTGCGGGCAGGTGTAAAAGTCCAAATACCAACGCGGCTAGAACGATCGCACCTTGATATATTCCTTGGCTTGGCAACGTAATGCCCTGTTTTAACACCTTCCACGCTATCCAAACAAGCAGCGACATTAAGCCCCAGCGCATCAGAATTTCCTCAGTGATGCCGCCATAAAGCATTGCTGTAAGCGAACTTAGCCAATTCGGCTCTGTGTGATGGGATGCCTGTAGCGCTTCAGGTAGAGCAGGTTTCATGAACTGATCGAGCAACAGGAGAATGATCGTTGTCGCTGCACCCACACCCAAGCTCCATTTCATCTCAATGACAGAAGATGGAATCTTAGGGGTATGAAGTACCCAGTAGTCAATCAAATGTGAGCGTAATCCAACGCGATAGGCACAGCCAATTCCGATCAGAATGCTGATTGCCAGTGGAACTGTATACTGTAGTGCTTGCAGCAGCATTAAAACCCACAGTGGCGGAACTTTTGCCAGTAGTTCTGGAGACAGTTTTGCCAACTGTTGCTCAACTAATGGAACCGACGTAATTGTAAACATCGCAATTCCCGCACTGCCCAACACAAATAGAATCCCAAATTGTTTCAAAACTGCCATTGATTCAATCTCCAGAGACATCAGAATACTGGGTAGACACGAAATCGATTTTCAGACCGCAGGTTGATCTTCTGCGTTACTTCATGCCCGTTTATTTCCCAGCCCCGACATTCAACCCCGTCCAGTGAGCCGCAAAAGCCCACATATCTGCCGTTTCCTCGATAATCTTGTCGATGGGCTTGCCTGCTCCATGTCCTGCGCGCGTCTCAATGCGGGCAAGGTGGGGCTTGTCTCCAATCTCCGCTGCCTGAAGCGCGGCGACGTATTTGAAGGTGTGTCCCGGCACCACGCGATCGTCCGTGTCGGCAGTGGTGGCAAGGATCGCGGGATAGTCCTTGCCAGACTGGATGTTGTGATAAGGCGAATAGTTCAAGAGGTTACGGAAATCCGCTTCCTGTGCTGGAGACCCAAACTCGTCTACCCACGTTTTCCCGCTCGTGAACTGGTCGAAGCGGAGCATGTCCATGACACTGACCTGGGGCAGTGCGGCGGCAAACAGATCCGGTCGCTGATTGACCACTGCGCCAATCAGGAGTCCGCCATTCGATCCGCCCTGAATCGCCAAGCCGTTGTGGGGCGTGATGCTCTGCGCCTTCAGATACTCGCCCGCTGCGATGAAATCGTCGAAGACGTTCTGCTTGTTCTGACGACGACCCGCTTCGTGCCATGCCTTGCCATATTCGGAGCCGCCGCGAATGTTAGCAACAGCATACACCCCGCCCTGTTCGACCCACCCCAGAAGATCCGGCGAGAAAGCGGGAACCAGGGGGATTCCATAGCCTCCATAGGCATAGAGTATGGTCGGTGCCGAACTGGTAACATCCTTGCGCCGAACAATGAACATCGGGACACGGGTGCCATCCTTCGAGGTGTAGAACCGCTGTTCGATCGCGATCCGGTTGAGATCGATCGCTACCTTGGGTTGTGCCCACACCCGCGCCGTGTTGCTGGCGACATCGTATCGATAGATCACGCCCGGAGTGTTGAAGCTGGTGAAGACGAAGAAGGTTTCTGGATCGCTCTGGTCGCCCTTAAAACCGCCAGCGGTGCCGATACCCGGCAGTTTCACCATACCATCAGCCTTGCCATCTAGCGTGTAGCGTCGAACTTCCGTCTTCACGTCAGCCATGTAAGAGATCAGCAACCGTCCAGCGACCAGCGACGCATTGAGCAGAACCGAATTCTGCTCTGGCACCACATCCCGGATTACTGGGTCGGCAGCGGCGATGTCCATCGTCACCACCTTGGAGCGCGGCGCGTCCTGGCTAGTCATGAGGAAGAACTTTGTCCCCACATTGCCGACGAGCAGCCATGAATCATCAAGATTATCGACCAGCTTGTGGGGTTTCCAGTCGGCGCTCTGGAGATCCACCAGGGTCAGTGTGTTGCCGATTGAAACGGGCGTGGAAACGATCGCGACGTAACGCCCATCTTCGGTGATGCCCAAAGAATGCAGCATATTCGGCTGATCCGGGTTTGTATAGACCAGTCGATCTTGTGCCTGGGGGGTGTCGATCGCGTGAAAATAGACGGCATGGTTGGCTATGCTCGCTTGCGATTCGGTGCCCTGCTTCGGCTCAGGATAACGGCTGTAGAAAAAGCCAGACCCATCCTTAGTCCATGAGATGTTGGTGAACCTTGCCCATTTCACTTCATCGTTGAGTACCTTGCCCGTGTTTACGTCCAGCACCCGAATCGTGCGCCAGTCCGTGCCGCCATCCTGCACCGCATAAGCCACGCGCTTACCGTCGTCGGAAGCTGACCACTCGGCAAGTGCGATCGCCCCATCCTTTGCCCAGGTATTGGGATCGATCAGGACGCGCCCTGCGCCATCCACGCTGTCGCGGACATAGAGAACCTGTTGGCTCTGAAGTCCGGAATTATGGAGGTAGAAATACTGTCCACCCTTTTTGACCGGAATAGAGAACCGCTCATAGTTGTACAACTGCTTCAGTCGATCCTTGAAGATATCTCGACCCGGTAGCTTATCGAGATAATCGTTGGTGACTTTGTTCTGCGATTCGACCCAGGCGGCGACTTCCTTATCGTTGCGGACATCGTTTTCTAGCCAGCGATAGGGGTCAGCGATCGTCTGTCCAAAAAGCTTTTCGACAACATCAACTCGCTTGGTTTCAGGATAGGTGATTGTAGTAGGCATCATTGCTGTGGACTCCGTGCAAGCGGAGGCGAAATGGGTGGTAAAGAGTAGCGCGAGAGCGAAAAGGGCTGCACGGCGCAGCGGTCTCTTTTGCAATGGGAGTCGAAATCCAAAGCGGTTGAATTTCAGTCCTTCTCGTCGTGATTTTGCAGTGTTGAACATAGTGACCTACGGAAGAATGCCGTCTTGTTGTAGTTGCTTCTGGAGCGGTTTTGGCAGATTTTTGATTTTGCAATGTTTGGGAGAATCACCCTCATAGCGCCAGGATCGAATTTCTCTAGAGCGATCGAACTCGACATCAATCTCACAGAAATCACGATCGACAATCGTGTTGCCTCCGGTAATCACCGTACTTCTCTCGCCTCGACGGTTCCGAGACTCATTCACAGAGATCGGCTGCTGAAACGACTGTTCTCGATCCGTTTTGTAGGAATAGATGGTGTTCCCATTGGGTAACGTGAGCGTTGTCGTGGGTGTACCATATTTGCGAACAAACTCATTGATATCTCGACCCATCCAACTGTTCATTGTGCTATTCAATTGTTCTTTCGATCGCCGATCGTCGCACCCGAACAAGCTCACGCTTGCTAAAATTAGCAGCATCGAAATCCAAGTCTTCATATTCATTCCTCTGTGTTGAAAAGTCCTCATGGGCGATCGTTCATTTCAGTTGCAGTAAAGCTAGGTCAATGTGCGCGATCGATTGTTCGTGCAGTCGTTTGAAGGGAGAGTCGATCGCGTTGTGTTGATCTGAAGTGTACTGAGTTCCAATGCTTGATTTCTTCCAGATTCTTATGGTGAAGAGCAAGTTCGTTTCAGTATCATCCGATTTAGCTATGAATGTTCAGAATTCACTCGCCATGTAATCACAATGATTTCTGCAAACACTAAGACCACTAATAGCCTCGAAAACGCTCGTAGAATGGCTTCCATCGTCCAGTTCTGACTCTGAATAAACAATGTTCACCCCAATCACCAACCAGGGTAGAATGACCGCTGAATTGCGGTTGCGATAGAAACGGATCGTCGTCTCCGGCCAAAATGGGAAGGTACTGAGGAGACAAACGAGGTAGGATGCTCCCGCATTGATGAACAAGCTGGTTTGAAGACTCAAAGACAAGTTTGGGTATCCAAGCGCGGTAGCTTCGCTTCACGCAGTGTTCGCGCTCAGACAAACTCCCAGCGCGAGATACAGGAAAGTAAACAAGGTAAATCGTTTCATTTGAGATTCGCTTAGTTTGACGAGAACCCGAAAACGCAAGTCTAAAGTTCACTCCTACTATTTCCGATGAAGCTTATTCTCTGTACCAGACGCGCACACATTGAAAGCAGTTGATTGTAATGCCTTGACTGATCATCACTGGGTAGAAACCATTGCTGGTCGTCACTCCGTAGACCCCATCACTTGTGCCTTCGATGCGATCGGGTAAAACAACGGTCTCAACATTGATCACCTGTATCGTTGTACTTTCGATCCACTGATTGACAGCACTCACAACCTCAAAGAAGGATTCATAATCGGAAGCTCCGCCGAAGGGTCCGCGTTCAGTAATTCGAGGCGCAAAATCTTTGCACTGAATCATTTTATTCACCACCTTAAAACTGTAGAGTTGACTATCATTTGTTGAATTCATATTTCATTTACAAGAACAGTCCGCGCACGTTAACTGACATGATTTTGTCAAAGTGCTCAATTGATTGTTCGTGCAATGATTTGAAAAGAGAGTTGATCAAGCATTGTTGAAGGCGCAATCGAGTTTGCTACGCCGCGCTACTGATTTCATCCTTGACCTCGGTTTTGATAACGAAAGCCCTTAATTCCACAATTTTGCTGCCGCGAAAGCGCCAGATGTCGCAGTACGAGTAATGAGCCGCCTTCCCGTCCTCGTCCTTCATTGTAATGTCGCCTGTGATGTCGCCGAGTGCCGTAACAAAATCACCCTCAGCGATTAAGTTGGCAACCATAAACTTTGGCGGCTCTACGTATATCGTTGCCATCCATTGGCGAACGGCTTCTTTCCCTTTAAGGGTTTTGTCGCCTACAAATATCCATTCCACATCGTCGGCGCAGAATGACAAAAATCCTTCATTGCTGCCTTCAGCGATCGCCGCGTTTGCCTCTTCTAAGATTGCTTTATTTTTGCCTAACATTTGCATCTCTCCTCTGTTCAAGTGAATGCTTTAATGGAGCGGTTTTCCGATCGCCGCGGCCTTCTCGTCAGCGTAGTTGCCGAATGACCCTGTTGCCGCTTATGCAAAACTCACGGAATAATTGCAGTAACGCGGATTTCAATCCGCATCGTTGGCAGTGCAAGAACTGCAACTCCTACCTCTGTCCAAATGGGGGCATGGTTGGGCATGTAATGACGAAATAGCTTGACCATCACATCGTTAACCTCTGGGGGAAACCCGCCAACATGGTAAGAATTGATGTGGACAACATGCTCCCAACCCGCACCAGCAGTCGCCAAGGTTCGTTCTACGTTCCGAAACGCCTGAGCAATCTCATCCGCAAGCGATTCGGGAATTTGCAGATTGTCATCCACCCCGCCTTGACCTGATGTCTCCACTCGATCGCCAATTTTTACCGCTTGCGAGTAATGCAATTCATTCAGGCGTTCCCCATAGCCGGGGGTGACAAAAAATTCGGGCTGATTCATTATGTTCCTTTGTTTAGTACGTTTGACTCTATCTCGCACTGCTGAGGCAGCTTGCAAGATCTGATTGACTTGAGGAGGTGCCAGGTCAGCCTGTGCTGGTGAACACCATGATTAGAAACGAGGGCAGGTTGAGAACGACGTGGACGACGAGACCGGACCAGATCGATCCACTGCGGCGGAAGACCTCGGCGGTGGCGAGACCCGCTACCACTGCTGCGGGGAAGGTGGTGTTGATCCCATGCATAAGGGCGAAGATCACAGTGCTGCCCACGACCCCAACGAACGGTCCGTAGCGCAGCAGCGCGTTGGTGATGATGCCGCGATAGAGCAGTTCCTCGCCGAGGGGTGAGAAGACCGCGATGAACACCGTGCTTAAAACCAGAGACAGCAACCCGCCTCGACTGCCATCTACGTAAACATCCTGGATATTGTTCGTGTCCCCAGTGATCCGAATCCAAGCTAAGACTGCCAAACCCCTGAGCACGAAGGCGACCACTCCGACTCCGACCCCGATCAGGAGCCAGCGAACAGAGGTGCGGCGCACACCGAAGGCGCTCAGGGAAGGAATCCGCAGCCGCGCAGCCACAGCAAACGCAATTAGGGTGGCGACACCCGTCCATGAAGTCAAGATCAGACCGTAGACTGCGGGGTCGAGACCAATTCGCTTAAGTTGCGAGACACCGACGAACGCAACGATCGCGTAAACGACGAGACCGACAACGATTTCGAGCCAGCCCGGACGGGAGACTGTGTTTGTTGCGGCGGTGGTCTTTCCTGGCTCCTGTAGATGGTTAGAAGTAACTTTAGACATGATGATGAAGTCTTTTGGTAAATTTGCTTGTGGTTTTACGAACTGATGAGATCACCGACGACCAATCCGATCGCTCTCGAAAACGGGTTCGGATGCCTTGTCGCGTTTGAACACCCAAAAAACGATCGCCAGGAAAACAGGAATCAGCACGAGGGAGATGATGTCGTAGAATCTCGCATGGTACTCGCTGATGCTGAACAGGGCTGGCGCGGCAAAGAAGCTTCCAGACCAGTTGAACAAGAGAAAGTACGCGATGTTGTTGGCGAAGTGTGCGCCGATCGCAAGCTCGGTGGTGCCGTCGATCAATGAAACGATCGCATACAGCAGACCCGTGCCGACGAAGTAGCCGAGGAACATCCCGATCCAGCCACCCTCCTGTGACTCTGGATTGGTAGCGTGCGGCAGGGTAAATATCACAGCCGACACGATTGCTAGAAACAAGCGGTTAGACCAGATCAGGCTCGCGCCCTGCACGATGTACCCGCGAAAGAAAAGCTCCTCGGTAGTCGTCTGGATCGCAGTGAGAATGAGCGCGATCGGCACGAAGAGCGCGAACGTCTTGAGGTCGGAGTTGAAGGAGAAGGTATCGGGGTAAAGGAGGTACTGCCCCAGCCCGCCGAGCAGCACCCACGGCACGAACCCAGCTACGAAGCCGTGACCGACACGCCGCCAACTGATCTTCTCCCGCGCTGTGACGAGCGTCCGGGGATGACGCTGGTGAATGAGGGAG
Organism: Phormidesmis sp. 146-33; assembly: GCF_052939515.1. Taxonomy (NCBI): domain Bacteria; kingdom Bacillati; phylum Cyanobacteriota; class Cyanophyceae; order Leptolyngbyales; family Leptolyngbyaceae; genus Phormidesmis; species Phormidesmis sp. 146-33. Next base: position 43,559 of record NZ_JBJPHU010000042.1, on the reverse strand, counting down.
ACGGCGATCAGGATTCCCGCGAGGAACACCGGAAAACCCGCCATGACCACGACAAAGCCCCCCACAGGACCGAACGCGGCATAATCCAGCCGACCGAGCGCCGCGGCACCCTCCCGACCGCCGAGGGCGAGCGCGACGAGCGCACTGGCGACGTTGGCGGCGATCATCCATGCGAAGAGGATGATCATCAGCCCCAGAAGATACCGCCACCACCGATACTTACCCCACCGGGCAGCCTCCACGTAAGTCGCGTCTTTCACTTCCGTTCCGATTCCCAGATGTCCTTTGATTGCTTTAATCTTCATCTTTGTCTCCTTGACTCGTGTGTGGATGTAGTGCTTGGATCTGACCGCTAGTTACCTGGGAGAACGCTTACACTGAATGGCTTTGACATTTCGCAAATAATTCAACTCAGGCTCGAAGTTCGTCGGGCAGAAAGCATACACAATGTCCTGAGGTCGGCTAATGACTAAACGGTAGGCAGGTGGAATTCCTTCAGAACTTTCAATCATTTCGATTCTGGGAATCACTTGTGGACTAATTTGAGCCAGGGATGGAAAACTGAACAGCAACAATAGGCTGAGTAGGATTGTTGCTGAGATAATTCGCGGAGATCGTTGAAGTCTGGACAGAATCTTGTTCATTAGAAGTTTCCTCATGAGCTTTTTCGGAAGTTTTTCTGAATGATTAATAGGATTTCCAGGGGAGCGGCGATCGATAGGGATTCGCCTCCATATCCAGCACTTCCCAAGTTACGGGGTTGACTTGTCCGGTGACAGGAATCTCGTAGTATCGCTGTAAATCTCTCACCGCAGACTCTGTAACCGCGCCAAATACGCCATCGATAGCGACACCACGCGGATTTCCCAACCTGACTCCGGCGGCACCCAAGGAACCATTATCTAAGAGAATTTGCTGCAACATTTGCACATTTCTGCCGCGATCGCCCCGTCTCAAAGTTGGCAATGTGATATTCGTATAGGCAGTAGCGACCAGCATTGGAGAGGGCTGAGGTGGAGGAGTGGCGATCGCCGGATGCATTCGCAAAATCCCAGATATTCCCGTTATGACGGCGATTGACAGAGTAGTTTTAGTCAGTATTGCGGTAATTCTGGAAATTGATCGTCGTGTTGTAGTCGATTTCATCATCTTGCTCCTGTTTGTCGCTATGAATGATTCTTATCGTGTTAGCGAACCTGTTTTGGAGTCATTCCAGTAATGCGCTTGAACTGTTGCGTCAGATGGCTTTGACTGGAGAAGCCAACTTGTAAAGCGATGTCTACGATCGCCAGATCCGTCTTCGACAGCATCAATTTCGCCCGTTCCACCCGCTGTTGAATCACATACTGGTGTGGAGAAATGTTGATCGCTTGTTTGAATGCATTGGCAAAGTAAGTCGGGCTAAAATTCAGAGTTTCTGCAAGTTCGACCAGTGACAAGTCTCGATCGAGGTGCGTCTGAATATAGTCGAGTACTTGTTGCAATTGAGTGTGCGTTAAGCCTTTGTGTTTGAATTCAATCGTTGTTGTTAGCATGGTTCAAAAATTGGCACTTTGTTCAACAAAACAGGTAAAAGCTAGCGATCGCGCATTCGATCGGTTGCTAGCACTAACAAGTCAGATATGAATAGAGCTTAGTAACTTGCAGCAATCATGGCTGCCATCAACTCTGTCATTTTCCAGCGTCCAGCATATCGAATGTTATTGATGAAGAGATCTGGAGCAGCCGTTACTCCACTGTTCAATCCGCCTTCAATATCTTCTTTGATGCGATCGACATGCACTTGTTTAGAAAACTCTTTGAGAAACTGAGGAATGTCAAGCCCTAGATCGTTTGCGTACTCGACAAGATAACCATTCGCCAACTTTTGTTGATGGGCAAATAAAGTATCATGCATTGACCAAAACTGTCCCTGGGCGGCGGCGGCAATGGCTGCTTGGGCTGCCCGTTGAGCATGAGGATGAATCTGTATTTGCGGAAAGTGACGGAAGATCAGGCATAAATCATCCTCTCCAAAAGACGCACTCAGCTCTCGTTTGATCCCTTGAATCAGCTTGTAAACCTCTGCACTTTTGGAGTCTTGATAGTCTCCATACATCACCAGCACGACCTTAGCACTCAGCACACCCTGCATCCAATCTTGAGTTGACGGGGGTACAAGTAAGGAACTGTGGCTACGATCGTCGTTCATTTCTCTATATCTGCATCGAGCATGGAACCTGGCAATAAAAGCTGGGAAAAACCTGATGATTTAGGGCATTCCCAGCGTCAGCAATTTGAACGTGGGCTGAATCACTTTGAGAACGGGGGTTGCTGCGTTAGCGCAGGTTGCGCCAGCGACGAGCAAATTCCCCTAGCACTGAACCAGAGAGTTGCGATTGCAACCATTCAAATGCCGTTTTTTGATAGGGGTAGTTCGATGGCTCGTAGTAATTGGCTGCATCAGTCAGTCGAATGGGCGCAGTGCTGTTTCGACGAAGAGCTTGCCAAGTTTGAGGGCCAACGATGCCATCTACAGCAATGCGATTCTGCTGCTGGAACTTAACCACTGCGGCGCGAGTCGCCTCGCCAAAATCTCCATCAACTGCAATGTTTGCTCCCTTCGCATTCAGCAATTGTTGTAGCTCAGTGACAGCAGCACCAGAATCGCCTTGGCGTAGCATTGGGTCTGTGGCTGTGGCTGTGGGGGTAGAAGTCATAGATTTATCTCCACTGTGTTAGGGTTGAAAATTCGATCAGGTTTACGGCTCTCAAGGAGCATGATTTGCCTGATCGTGATCCTGCAAATAAGATGCAAGATTGGTTAGGCTAGGAAATAGGCGCTGAAATTAGGCAAAGTTCGCTGCGTAACCCACGTTCTCGAACCAACGATACAAGGTTGCTATTTCTGCTCCAATTAACTTGCTCAATCCATTGACTGCATCTTTGTTTGCATATATTCAATATAGGGGATCGCTTTCAAGTCGTCGTCTATAGCGAGTTAACTCTTTTACAGTACAAATTGATAGAGTAACTATGAGATCGCAAAGTAGAAGGCTAACTATAACTTAAGTTAGAATCGGGGAAATCAATAAATACCTGAACATGCCGCGAATGATTACGATTCGGTAAATACAATGCATAAAAGCAGTTCGTCCAGACTCAATTGAATCTGGACGAACTGCTCAATTTATAGTTGAACTTTAGTTGCTTTTAGTCGCTAGCAGTGTGACCAAATCAGCATGAGCTAACACCACATCGGGGTTGCGTTGAAGCGCCGCATCATACTTCACAGCAAAGTCATTTCCAGCTTCATCAGGTGTGAGTAGAGTCCGAACATCAGCAATGAGAGTAGCGGTTAGCGCTTCGCGCAACTCCAAAGGAACTGCCTCGGAGGTGATAGGCTCATCAGAGTGGATTAACTCATCAATTTGCGCGATCAATTCTGAGAGGTGATGCAACCAGGCAAATTGATCGTGATTGATCACCAGTTGCAGCAATTCACCTTTAGAGACCTGTCCGCGCACTTGTTCGTAACGAATACGCTCTGTATCCAACAACAGTTTATGCAAATGCAATAACTTGATGCGGATATCGGTCAGCAGTTGATGTTGGGTGGTGCGGTGTTGAAGCTTGTTAAGCATGAATCTGTCCCATCCTTCCATTTTGGTAATCGTCGATCGCTTGCCGGATTTCGGCTTCAGTGTTCATCACAAAAGGCCCATAGCGCACCACAGGTTCATTCAGCGGCACTCCAGCAATCAGCAGTAGATCGAGGGGTTGGGTAGCATCCGCAGGATTGACGATCGCCACTTCCTCACCATCCGGTGCAAAAATCACCATTTGCCCATCCTCACCCCGTTCCTGCTCAGTGCCAAACAACCCAGACCCATCGAGGATATAGGCAAAGGCGTTGTACTCTTTCGGTACTGGTTGAACCATGCTGGCTCCCGGTTGGAACGTGAAGTGCAGGTAGATAATCGGGGTGCGGGTTTCAATCACCGCTTTCGCCCCCAACGCTTCTCCCGCAATCACGCGCACCGTCACGGACCCATCTTTGGTTTGAGCCACCGGAATCTGCGCTGATGGAATTTCCTGATAGCGAGGAGCAATCATCTTGTCTCGCTGCGGCAAGTTGACCCAGAGTTGAATGCCGTGCAGTCGCCCACCTGTGCGAGTAAACTCAGCTTCTGGCATTTCGGAATGTACTACGCCTGCCCCAGCGGTCATCCACTGGGCATCACCGGGATTGAGCAGTCCAGCATGACCGACCGAGTCCTTGTGTTCCAGCCGTCCATTCAGGACGTAGCTGACGATTTCAAAACCACGATGGGGATGATCCGGTGCGCCCTTTGCTTGACCGGGCTTCTGATTCACGGGACCCAATTCATCGAGGAGGAGAAAGGGGTCAAACTCGGAAAAGCTACTCTTGGGAAAGGGACGACGCACCAGGAAGCCCCCTCCTTCAAGCGTTTCTACACTATTAATGATTCCAGCAACGGTTCGGAGTGTTTGAGTTTGAGTTGTCATACAGTTGCCTCCAGGCAGACAATTTACAAGACTTATCCTATATATGATTAGTCATATATTAACATAGAAGGATATAAATTCTATGGGTCGGGTTTGTCCTCCCTATTCGTTCGGTAAACCGCCTATGTCTCTTGCCCATGTGATTCTGGGTCTGCTCCAACAACAGGAGCGGACAGGCTACGACCTCAAAACCAAGTGTTTTGACGATTGCATTTCCCATCTGTGGCCAGCAGATCAGGCACAGATTTATCGGACTTTAGACAAACTGGAGTCACAGGCGTGGATTACCTGTACTGTTGAGATCCAGCACGATCGCCCCAACCGCAAGGTTTACCGGATTACCGAAGCAGGTGAAGCAGAGTTAACCCACTGGCTTCAGACGCATCATCCGTTGCCCGTGTTGCGAGAGCCGCTGCTGGTGCAACTCTATTTTGCGGCTCAGTTGCCTAACGAGGCGATCGTGTCTCTGCTAGAGCAGGAACTGGAAGCACGGCAAGAAAAGCTAGCCCAGTGTGAGGCGATCGAGGCTCTATCTTTGAGTAATCCGACTGCATCGCGTGAACAAAAACTGCATCGCCTGGTTTTGGACTTGGTGAAGCAACGGGAACAGACTTATTTAGATTGGTTGGAAAGGGCGATCGCAACAATCCGTAGCCAATCAACGTAAATTCCTTCTTCAGAAATTCAAGCATTGGCTACCCCTGTAGACGTGGGGTATGCTCCAGTTCATCTCGATCCCAATGTCCTAAAATTGCCGCTGCTTCATAGGTGCTTTGAAAAAAAGCAAGAATCATCGCATCTGGGTCGCTAGCCTGCCTAACGGCTTCATAAGGCAGGACAAATTCTTGCATCTCTGAGCTGTAAAACGCTTCCTTGGGTGCGATCGAGTAATCCTGAAACCCCTCCGGCGCAGGGTAAGCATACGCATAAAAAACAGGGTCTACAACTGACCCACCCCCTGGCCAAAAGCCACAACTACTAACTTCGTGCGAGTAGGCTTCCCGTGTGACCCAATCTGCCATATTGGGTACTCCCCCTGGATGCTCTGGCGCACGACGACCAGAAAACCGAGTCACAGCGAGATCGAAACTTCCCCAGAAGAAATGCACAGGACTGGATTTACCAATAAACCGGGAACGGAACATGGTCATGACTCGATCCGCTTGCACAAGGATTCGCCAGAACCGCTGGGCATACTCTGGGTCATAAGTAGTATGTTGATAATCTTGATCAAACCGGAGTGGTTCTGCAATTTCTTGCGGCATTGTCCAAATTCGGACTTCAATCCCTATCTCGCTCAGTGCAGTCATCACATTTTGGTAGAAATTTGCAACGGAGCGTGAAGTTAGTGGAATTCTTTTGATAATGCCGTCGCTCGTTTCAATCTGTACTTGATGAGCGAGGAAATCAAAGCTAATTTGAAAGGTTCGGGTGCCGTAAGGGATGACAGAGGTTGTTAGTCCGCGTGACGTGACATAAAGGGTAGATTGCCACCAGTGATTGAGATTGGGAGCGAGTGCAAGGCGAATTTTACCGACAATCTGTGTCCACCGATGGACAGTTGAATATGTATCCTGCCATGCTGCTAGCGACAAACTGGGCCAAATGCTGTCGGTGGGCGTACTTTGAATAGAAACTGCCATGAGAAGACCTCCATTTAAGGGAAGATATTGGAAGAGCGCTAAATGACATCAAAATCGCTTTAGTAGTCCTCTCCCTGCTTATCGACAAAGCACCATAACCACTGTTCTCCCAATTCAGCCGAGCTAACGACCGGATGTCCGGTTGCCTCATAGTGACGGCGAGCATGTTGATGCTCAGAAGAGTCACAACACAGCATCTTTCCACAAGTTTGGCAAATGCGTAGGTGTACCCATCGAATATTGATCCGTGTGCATTCTTCACAACGAAACATTGGATAGTTTGCTTTAGAAATGAGGGTTTCAGCAGCCAGATTGTTGAGATGTTTGCAAATCATATAGCTCCAATTAAGCAAGTGTTTACCTGGGAGCATCCCAATTGTGTAGCACAGTCTTTCTGCCCTCACCCTAACCCTCTCCCCAAGGAGAGGGAACAAGAGATCTGACTCCCTTCTACCTGGGGAGAAGGGCTGGGGATGAGGGCAGTCCGAGATTTTGCACAATTGGGATACTCCCGTTTACCTAGCGCTTATTCGTTGTTCTATTCAACCTAAATCTAATGTGGCAGCAAAGGATAAGGTTACAGGCGGGCATAAAATCTCGTCGCTAATCTTGGCAGAAAGCAGAAAGTTTCATTCTTTCTCCAATAAAACTTATTCTCTGTACCAGACGCGCACACATTGAAAGTAATTGATTGTCAGACCTTGACTGATCATCACTGGGGGAGACAGCATTTTATCTTTTTCAAAATTCTGCCTCCTATTTTATTTGTTGGTTCCGTAGAGGAAACCTCAAGTATTAATGTCCACCTGAGGTCACTGGGGGGTTGTTGCAAGAAGCTGAGGTTCCGAGGTCACTGGAGGGGTTGTTGCAAGGAGCTGAAGTTCCCATGCAAGGGCCACTCCACTAGCACCGCCATGCTCAAGAAGAATCTCTGATACACCCGCAGATGTTTCTGTACGTGCCCAGTCACGTTGCCATTCAGCAAGTACAGCCATCCAGTTGATTGGAACTGCACCCGCCTGAACCAAGCGGCGAACAGCCATGTCATGAGCTTCCGCAGTAACACCGCCCGAAGCATCGGTAACGATGAATACTTCATAACCTTCACCAAGCGCCTGGATTGCTGGCATTGCAAGACAGATCTCGGTCCAAAGCGCAGCAAGTATAAGTTGCTTGCGGCCACTTTTCTTCACTACATCTGTCACATTTGGATCTTCCCGGGTATTGATGAAAGTGCGGTTGATCGGTTTTTGATCAGGAAAAACATCCTGTAGTCCCTTAATGATGTAACCCCCTCTCTCTTCAATTACTGTGGTCAGGATTGTGGGTACGTTGAACACCTTTGCCAATTTAGCAAGACCAATAACATTGTTAATGATCATGGTCGGTTCATGGCTGTTCAAGTTGGTGAACTGATAGGGCTGGTGGTCAATAAGTACCAGGATGCTATCTTCTGGACGAAGCAGTCCTTCTAGTCCGATTTTTGGATTTTTAGACATCGCTATAAGCTCTTATTCAATGTTTACTTTGCAGACAGTCCCTAGCGTGTGACCTTGACTCAACTTTGCATAAATTTAATGTAAGCGATCGCCTTGAAGCTGTCGTCTACAACAAGTTAAATTTTTTACAGTACAAATTGATAGAGTAATCGTGCGATCGCAAAGTATAGAGCTATCTATACCTTAAGTTAGAATCCCAAGTCGATCGAAAGTACAACTCTACAAACTGACAATGCCGCGTTTAACGGCAACAATTACCGCCTGGGTGCGATCGCTGACATCTAACTTATTCAAAATCCGATTGACATGAGATTTAACCGTGCCTTCGCCGATACTCAAAGCCGCCGCAATCTCGGCATTGCTCATCCCCTGTGCCAGTGAGCGAAGTACTGCTAGTTCTCTTTCACTCAGTTCTGGATTGCTGAGGCGCTGTACCAACTTTGCGCCCACATCGGGCGGAATATACTTCTGACCCCGATGAACGGTGCGAATCGCATTCAGCAACTCGTCCGGTTCAGTTTCTTTCAACAGATATCCTTTTGCGCCTGCCTGCAATCCCCGATAGATATCTTCGTCACTATCATACGTGGTCAGGACAATAATTCGAGCAGATTTAGCAGTCGCACAAATTGCACTGATGGCAGCAACTCCTTCCACTTCAGGCATTCGCAGATCCATGAGCGTAACATCCGGTTTGTGTTCTTCAAATAGCGCGATCGCTTGTTCTCCATTTTCAGCTTGTGCAATCACCTGCATCACTGGGTCACGGTTAATAATCGTGGCTAATCCTTGCCGAAAAATAGCATGATCGTCTGCAATCAGAACTCGAATGGTCGTGGCTTGGCTCATCGTGCTACTCCCGATCGACGGTGACAATCATCTCTGTTCCTTGTCCAGGTTGGCTCCGAATCGTGAGTTGTGCGCCGATGCGCTCTGCCCGTTCGCTCATGCCAAGTAAGCCAAAACCCTCAGAGGCTGGAATACTCCCCACTCCAAAGCCCTGTCCATTGTCTTTCACACGCAAGCAAACCCGATCGCGATCGTAGATTAGCTCGACTCGAATTTCGTCAGCATGGGCGTGTCTAATCGCATTCGTTAATGCTTCCTGTCCGATCCGCAGTAGGTTATTCTCGATTTCAGTCGGTAGAGCATACACTGTACCCTCAATTTCGTAATACAAGGTGGTATCCATTGCGGCAGCTCTGATTTGAGCGACGAGACGATGGAGAGCGCTCTGTAAACTGCCTTCCTCCAAAAGCTGAGGACGGAGCGCAACGACCGATCGCCGCGCTTCAACCAGTCCAGTTCGTGCCAATTCTTTGATCAAGTCTAGGTGTGCCCCAGTTACCTCTAAATCATCCGTTAGCACCTGTTTTGCCGCGCCTACTTGAGCGAGAATACCTGTAAACGCTTGGGCGAGTGTATCGTGAATTTCGCGTGCCATCCGGTTGCGTTCTTCGATAATCGAGGCTGCTTCTGCTTGCTTTTGCAACATAATATTTCGCGCCAGCCAAATCACCTGCTCGTGCTGAATCGGGGCAATACGAGCCGAAAACCAGATTTCTCGTCCAGATAGCCACTGGCTGTATTCAACGGTGAGGACTTGTTGGGTTCTCAGCACCTGCTGAATGTAACCCAGTAATTCATCAGCCTGTTCTTTAGCAAAGAGTTGATGCAGTGTTTTGCCAACAAGTTCCGCTTTATACAAATCTCTGTATGATGGATTCCCTTCGGTTACGCTGATCACTTGCCCTTCAGCAGTGAAGATACACAGCGGATCGGGAATGGCTGAAAAGAGCGCCCGTAGTTCTGCTTCAGAGGCTTGTAGGGCTTCTTCTGCTTGTTTGCGATCGCTAATGTCTGCAATCACCCCTTCGACGTATCCATCGGCTGCATTCAAATAAGAAGAGGAAAGTCCCCAGAACAATGTCCCATCTCGTTTTCGCATCTGTACTTCAAAGCTTCGCAGTTCCCCATCCCGCTTCATCACCTCAACGGCTTGTTGGCGATCGCTGGGATTTACAAAATAGTCAATGGAGTGTTCCAGCCCAATCATCTCCTCTGGTGAATCAAAGCCAAACAGATGGGCAAAGCGTTGATTGGCATTGAGAATTAATCCATCCGAGAGGCGGGTTCGGAAGATGCCGACCTGGGAGTTTTCAAAGATATTGCGAAACTTAGTTTCACTTGCCTGCAACGCTACTGTCCGTTCTGCGACCTGTTGTTCTAAAGTGCGGTTATAATCGGCTAGCAGTTTCTCTGCTTGTTTGCGCTTGGTAATGTCTTGAAAGGTGGCGATCGCATAAGCTACATCACCTTTTTCATTAAAAACGGGGGTTCCCCATACCTCTACTGGAGTCACTACATTGTTTCGACGAATTTCCATATCATTAATCATCGTGCGATCGCCACTCAATGCCCGAACAACTGGCATTTTCTCATTGGGATAGAGTTGATCTGTTCCCGCTAAATAAATTTGATAAACTTCTGCAAATTGATCCGGTGTCACAGCAGGATCAATCCCTTTGCCCAATAGCTGAACTGACCTTTGATTGGAGTAGCAGGGGCGACCTGTTGCATCGACCACTCCAATTCCCACTGGCACCGCTTCAAAAAATTGCGTCAATTTATTATTGCTGGCGTGTAGCTGTGCGTAGAGTTTGGCATTTTCGATCGCGATCGCTGCTTGAGTGGATAGCAAGTTTAAGACTTGCGTTCGCGTAGCGTCTCCTTCGGAGAATTGCTCTGGTGTAAAAGCCCCAGTTGCTGATTTATTTTCCAGATACAACACACCAACAAGCCTACTTTGATTCAGCAACGGTAAACAGAGCAGCGATCGCGGTTGGTTGTGCTGAATGTATGGCTCATGGATGAAATTACCTTCATGAGTCGCATCATTCAAAATCACAGGTTCATGAGTCCGAATCACATACTGAATAATCGATTCGGGTAAACGATTCGCCATTGGCATCGATTCCAACACTTGCGTCGTACAGACATTCTCACTATCATTGAGTTCACAAGCAGCCTCAATTGTCCATTCTCCTGAGTTTTCTAAAATCAGACTTCCAGTTTGTGCGCCAGCATTCTCGATTAAAATCTGCATCAAGGAACGAAGCAACCGATCGAGTTCAATTTCACTCGAAATTGCCTGTGATGCTTTCAGTACCGTCGCTAAATCGATCGCGCTGTCTAAGCGAGTAGAAGTAGTTCCAGAAATTGCATGGATTGGCGTGTAAGTCACATCCGATGATTGAGGAAAGAACTGCGGGTAGCGAGTTTCTAAATCTTTGACTTTTGCCATCGCTCCCCATCGTTCATAGCAATAGTGCGCTTCTTTCATGTAGGTCTGAGCAATCTTTTCCCGACCTCGCGCTAGATAATGTTTAGCCGCTAATTCATAAGCTAATGCTTCTTCCTGGATATACTCATTTTCAGCAGCACCTGCGATCGCTTGTTCATAAAGTTCCTCAGCCTCAAAAAATTGCCCTAAGACTCGCGCTTTCTCTGCTTCGACTAAATAAAATTTATGGAGATAATTCATTGGGGCATGACTCGCCCATTTTTGCATCTTTTCTTGGTTGGAGCTAACACAACTTAGCCAAGCTGCTTTTTCAGAGTTTGAAGCCTCAAGCGATAGGCTCAAAAGCGCCAGAGAATGATAGAAACAGAATATAGGTAGAACCGTTACTGCTGTCACCTCTTCAAAATGTTGCCTTGCTAAAATAGCAGTCTGTATAGCTTGATGGTGTTCTTCAAACAGGTAACACAACATTACTTTGTGCAAGTAGAGTATTTGGATTGCAGTTCCATCTTTAATTGCAATAGCGTCTGGCAACGCCTCCTCTTCAGCACATAGCCTACCGATTAAGCGGCTGGGATTCTCTGCCCTGTCTAGCAAATTAAGAATGGTCTGCTGCAATATTGCCAGCCAATTCGAGGGGCTTTCTCGTCTGATTTGATCGATCGCTTTGCTGTAGGTTGCTGTTTTTTGTTCCAGTTGGGTGAGTTCTTCTCCAGCAAGAAACGGGTAATAGCACACGTAATATGCAGTATAACCAGCAGTTTCAAAGTCTCCAGTTTTCACTCCATTTTGATAGGCATCAACCAGCATGGGTATTGTGTTCCTAAGATGCACCTTCCAGTGCATGATATGGACATTCGAAAACATTAAAGTTCTAGCATTTCCTCTGGTATTCAATCGTTCTGCCAAACTGAGAGCCAATTTGCCGAACTCATAACCGAGTTCAATGTCTTGAACAACTCCACATAGAACAAACCCGTAGCCAGCATAAAACAGTGATGACCAGACATCATTCCCGTAGTTAATTGATAAATTTACCGTTTTGCAAATAATCAGCATGAATAGTGCTGGTGACCTGATAAATGCAGCAGACCTCATACTCACCAGGATTGACATAGCTGCCAGCGGTTCTGGTGCAGTCATCTCTGGTAAATTAATCAAGTTTTCGATTTCTCGTTCAGCGAGTAATGCAGCCGTTGACTTCAATTCCCTTTGAACATCTGCCTGACTTGGATCTTCTATTAAATCTAGTCCCAGTAGCTTTAACGCTTCCGATCCAGTTTTTAGTGCTTCTTTCAGGTTGCCCTGTGACAAATATCCTTGAATCCTACTATCGTAAGCCTGCACTTTGTCAACCACTGTTTTGGCACGAGCGAGTACCACTTCTACCAACTGTTCCATCTCATCAAAGCAACCCTGGAGATACGCCGCTTCTGCTGCTTCTGAGTACAGCGCTAAGGTGAGATCATACTCACTCTGCCAACTCTCTGAATTGAGGAGTTTAAGCCCTGTAGTGAAATACTCAAAAGCAGCTTCATAAGCCGTTGCTGCCTTTGCTTTCTGACCTGCCATTAAATTCAATCTGGCAATTTCAGTTCGTTCTGATCGAGCAGTGACTAGCTCAAGTCCTTGATTGAGATGATCGATGATTTCAAACAACCGCTCTAATCGCTGTTCTGGCAACGTTTTTTCGAGGAGATTGCGCCCAATTTGCAGATGAACCACTTGTTTCTGCGACTCATCAATCAAGGCGTAGGCAGCTTGCTGGACGCGATCGTGCAAAAACTTATACTCTTGAACGAACAAGTTTTCATCTAATTCAGAAAGAGGCTGAATCAATTCAGCTTGGATGGCTGCGAGTAAATCTAGAGAAATTACTTTCGGCGATTCTTCACACACAATCGCCAATGTCTCTAAATCAAACTCAGATCCAATACAAGCCGCGATCGAGAGAATTTGCTGGGTTGCTTCCGGTAACTTCTGCAACTGACGCAGCAGCAACTCCACGACATTATCCGTGATCTCTTGAGCTTCAATCTCAGCCAAGTTCCATTGCCAACTCAACTGTTGGGCATCAAAGGTCAACAGATTTTCGCCATCCAGCAACTTCAAAAATTCACCGACGAAGAAGGGATTGCCCTCAGTTTTACGGGACACCGTTTGGGCGAGGGAATGAACCGTTTCAGGAGTGTGATGGAGTGTCTCAGCTAACAGTTGGCTCAACGATTCCAATGTTAAGGGGGTCAGAATGATGTCCTGAAGGATTGCTCCCTGCTTTCGCAAACTCTCCAGCGTCAAAACCAATGGATGCGTCGGAGTCACTTCGTTATTTCGATAAGCTCCGATCAAAAATAGAGATTGGGTTTGCTCGTCAAGTAAGATCAGTTCGATTAACTTCAGCGTCGCAGCATCGATCCACTGGAGATCATCCAAAAAGATTACCAGGGGATGCTCTTTTGCACAAAATACCCGGACAAACCTTTGAAACGTCAGATTGAAGCGATTCTGCGCTTCTGTGGCTCCAACTTCGGGTACAGGCGGCTGCTTGCCAAGGATCAACTCCACTTCGGGAATGACATCAATGATGATTTGTCCGTTGCTGCCCAAAGCAGTGAGGAGACGCGATCGCCACACTTCCATCTGTTCGTCGGGTTCCCCCAAGAGTTGCTGCACCATTTTTTGCAGGGCATCAACGATCGCGCTGTAGGGAACGTTGCGCCTGAACTGGTCAAATTTACCCCAGATGAAATAGCCGTGCTTTGCAGTGATCGGTTGATAGAGTTCCTGCACTAATGCGGTTTTGCCAACGCCCGCATCACCAGAGACCAGCATCATTTCACGGACTCCCTCACTCCCAGCCACTCGGTCAAACGCCGCCCATAATGCTTCAATCTCTGCCGCTCGTCCATACAGTTTTTGAGGAATGCACAACTGTTCAGACACATCTTGCAGTCCCAATGGCATCGGTTCAATTCGACCCACTTCTGCCAGTTGTTGAGCGCAACGTTCGAGATCGGCTTTGATCCCCCAAGCACTCTGATAGCGATCCTCCGCATTTTTCGCCATCAGTTTCAAAATCAGGTCTGAAATGGCTTTGGGAATCGTCTCGTTCAAGTCATGCGGAGGAGTCGGCGGTCTAGCAATGTGACAGTGAACTAGCTCCAGGAGGTCTTGGGTGGGAAATGGCAACTGTCCCGTTAACAGTTCATAGAAGGTGACACCCAATGAATAAAAATCAGTGCGATAGTCGAGCCTCCGGTTCATCCGCCCAGTTTGTTCTGGGGAAAGATAGGCGGGGGTTCCTTCCAGCAGATGCAGATTTTTGAAGGTGGGATTCGTGCGGCTGAAGCGAGTCGCAATGCCAAAATCAATGAGTTTGACCACGCCAGTATTCGGATTAAAGACAATGTTGCCAGGATTGATATCTTTATGAATGACCTGAGCCGCATGGAGTTTGCCCAGAGTATCAGTCAGGGCGATCGCGACATCCAAAAACATCGATAACGGCATCGGGCAGAAATCAGATTGCTGTCGCATCCAATATTCTAAAGACTCTCCACCAAAGTCTTCCAGGAGAATAACCAGTGTACGCTGATGGTCACGCTGGCTGTATGCCTTGATCACGCCTTCGATGTCCAGGGAGCGAGTAATTTCATATTCCTGCCGATAGCGCGTTAATTCCTGAGCAGAGGGATAATCTTGCTTGAGAACTTTAGCAACCACTGCACAATTATCTTGCTCTCTAATCCCTCGATACACTAGAGAAGCCGGACTCTCACAGATTTTGCTGTGAATGGCGACTCCAGGCAGGTTAATCATTCAACTCTCTCCCGATGAAGCGTTGTGAGCCGTCTCCCAAAGTATATCGCTTACTGATGCGGCAAAATCCTCATCGCCTGCTTAAATAAAGGTTCCAATTTTGTTTAGCAATTTCAGGATCGGCTGCAATGTGTTCGGCACAGTTGAGACGAAGATGACGATCGCCAAACGGGGCATTTACTAGCGAACAATGATGCGGACGATCTGACCCTGGATACTGATTAGGCTGAAAGAATTGACAGGTTACACACATCTTTGCCACCGAAATCTGTCCCTGTTGTTGAAGCTTGCGAATCATTTTGATCAATCCCCGCAGAAAGATGACTTGTTCCTCCTCGGATAGCTCATCCACGGTGTTTAGCAGAAAGTCAGACCAGGACGCTGTTTGTGTTGCTATCTGCTGTCCTTGAGGGGTTAACGTGAGGGCGATCGCTCGTCCATCTTGAGGCGATCGCGTTTTTTGCACTAACCCTTTCTCAACCAGCGACGTAACCGCATCACTAGCAGTAGCAGCCGTGACCGCAAGATGTTTTGCCACCTCTGACAACCGCATTCCAGCATTGCCTTTGTCAATCAGAAGCGCCAGGATTTGTCCTTGAGTCGGTGTTAAGCCTTGTTGTCCAGCATCCTGCCAGGATTGACTTTTCAGTGCCAGCCCAATTTTTTCTAGCCCAATCAAGATGTGCTGTTCGATCGCGCTTGAGGCATCGAAGGGATTCTCACTGACATCAACAATTGGGTTTTCAGCGGGAAGGGCTAATTCTGTGTCGCGATCGCGTTGAGTACTGTCCATGAATACTGACCGTATAAGGCACCAAGTAAGTGATTAGCCCCATCAACCAGCGTTCACAGGTCATTTCCTCGCGTAACACAGCACTGCCATGATTCATCGCAAAGAGTAACGATCCGACAACGAGAGCCACTTTTAAGGCAGTGGGTCGCAGGGCTGAATCAGTCCAGACAGTGTACCAAAACTTCAGCGTTTTCAGCATGGCATCCTCTAAGCGGACGAAAAAGCGGAGCTTTAAGCGCGATCGCGCCAGTGGCAGCACAGTTGACAAGGTGTTGCCCACAAAACATTACTTGCCTAGTTTCTGGGTCACTCCTTTAACGATGTGAAGGTGTTTTTCGATGCGCTCAATCACTGCTGTTTCAGGCATATGCCCAAACCATCCATCTAGCAATTGCAAGTTTTGGTCAACCAGAAGAAAGGTTGGTGTCCCTGGTAAATGATTCAGCGTAAAGGTTGCTGATGTTTTGGTGTGTCGCTGCAAATAAGTGTTCACCTTTTGACGTAGTACGGCCTGCTCTGATGTGGGCAGGCGGTCAAAATCAGGGATTGCTTCAGTCGAAATCTCAATGTTTTCAGATGTTACGAGTGCTGCACCTGTAGTAAATTGATCGACTGCAACGGAAAAGTCGATCGTTTGAGAGTAAAACTCTCCTAATGCTTGCCGAGTTGCTCCAACCAGTTTCATCTCCGTCAGAAGCAACTCTGTATTGGCAGCAGTGTTGTACTGAAAATCTTCAAAAGCCGTTGAGAGTCCCAAGATATTCAAGCCCAACTGACGATACTTCCAATACAACTTGTTGACGAGGGGAAAACCGTAGATGAAACAACCAGGACAGTTGACTTGAAATACAAACAAAAGATTTAGCGCTTGGAGATCAAATGAGCCTTGTAGAACACGATCGATCTTGAGTTGAATTTTCATGAGGCCAATCGAGTAGGGTTGCCATTGACAGAAATCAAGCGATCGAGCCGAATCTCAGTTCCGTTTTTGAGTTTCAAAAAATCGGCATGGTTCGCAGCATACACATCCACAATCTGATCCTGAACCTCAACGATTTCTCCAGCTACGGTGCGGTAGGAGATCTGACAAGTTTGTCGCAGTGTTGCCAAGGCTTCTAGCTGATCGTGAAATCCACAGTCCACCAAATAATAGTCATCCATTACCCAATCTCCTTCCAATAATTGTTAGCAGCCGCGGTGCCTTTGGCTCACGCTTCGCGTGTTCGTGGCAAACTCAGTAGCAACTGTTTGTCCTACGGCAATCAACATCATGGCATCGTTACCATAGACCTCTCGTAGCTGTTTGCGCTTCTCTTCATCGGGTTGAGTCAGTTTTATAATCAGTCGCGCCAGTTTCACGGCTAATTGCCGTCCTTCCTCAGGTGTTTCGGTGATCAACGAGTTGTTAGGAACCAGTGTAATCGTATCCATTTCTGTCCTTCTAATAGGGGTTGACGGTGATTAGATGAAGTCGGGAAACCTGGTCACTAATCAGGTTGACTAATCCGCTATTTCTCGACCGCTGACAAATTCAACTGTTCTGGTGGGTAGCCTGTACCTTCCAGCATTAATTGAGCCACAACTCCATACGCCTCTATCCACGCCTGCTGCACGTCAGAAGTCCAGGCTGTGCCCAGACTTATTTCAAAAGCTTTCAGCAAGCTACTGCCCACCATTGGATAATGTTGCGGCAATACACCGTACCAAGCGTGTCGAGTGCCCAAGCTTTTTAACGTATCGCTTAAAACATCTGGTTTACCCAGGTTATTGACGGTAAAGACGAGAGATTGAAACAGTTGTTTGCGCTGCTTTTCCATATTGGTGTTGGCAAACAAAGGCTGGATTTCTGGATAGTCTGTAAACAGCACTGTGTAAAACTGTTTAGTCACTTCTGAACTGTTCGCTTTAATCTGAGCAAAGCTGCTCTCTAGCAATTCAACATTGAGAGCCATTTAATTTTCTCCGTTATTGAGGTTGCACACTGTAGGGAAGACTTAAATCCCCTGAACTAACGCTGTACGCTTGATAGACACCAACCATAGGGAGTTTTTTGTTTGTGGCATTCACCTGCATATAAACAACAACGCCATCAAACTTGAACTTTGTTTTGGATTGAATGCGTTGAGCCGGAACCAAAACACTGAGCTTGTTACCTTTTAGCAAAACAGGGAAACCAGGAGAATCAAAATACATTGGCATACCGGGATTGGTCGGTGGAAGCACAACAGTTTTGTCAGCTTTGTCGAACTGTTTGACCGATAAGTTACCGGGAACACGATCGTCCTTGACCAGTACGACCCAATGACTATGAAAAATGATGCCATCATCAGCATAGTTCGAGTTGTTGTTCTCATCCCACAGTGGCGTATCATCGAAGTCTGGATGAGATGTAACTGCTAGTGCCAAAATCCCTTCGACCTTCCCAAATCCAGCATCTTCGGGTTTTAGAGTCGTGGGAAAGACGTAGCCTAGCACAGGTGCACCATCAAGGCTACCCTTGGGTTGGGGCAATGTTTTGCCAGCCGTTCCTTTCACAGTTTGCTCGAAAATAAGTAAATCTGCGTCTTTGAGATAGCGAACGCTGGTGCCCAAAATCTCTAGATCCGGTGATTTTGGAGTTGGCACAACTTGAGTAGTCGTTGGTGATGTCACGGATTGAGTCGCAGGACGGGCATCTGCTTTAAGACTGGAATAGAGCATTTTCAACGCGAGGCTTAAACCAATACCGAGCAAAGCAATGAGAAAACGTTTCATCACAACCTCCTGTTGTATGAACGAAGAGCTAAGGCGAATAAAAGTAGTTAAATGCTATGCGTGCATACCGTCAATGCGCTACGGCGGTGATGCCTTTGCGTAGTGTAGAGAAGCATCAATTCCGGCGGAATACAGTTGATTCACTATCAGCAGTAATTAACCTCAGAAACAAAAGTGAGGTATTTTTGCGAAAGCATCGTTGATGGTGAACTGTTTATCGAAAGTAGGCGTGATGCCAAGACCAACAAAGCTGTAAGAAAAACAATCCCATCGCCAGCACGACAACACTAAATACTGACAGTGAGAACACTAGAAAAACATTAACAAATTCCATGAGTCCCTCCAGATTAGAAATAGGCATCTTTAGCATAGGGAGCACACCAAAGCGTCACCTGTAGCGTGATGGATTTGAACCAGGCTTGATACATCTTTTCAACGTCTTCCGCGCTGTGTCCCTTGTTTGACAGAAAAGGCTTGATGGTGGCTGTGATCGGGTAGATGAAGGCAATCAAGTACCGCATCCCAATATGAGGAGCGGCTTCAACGTGATCGGTCTGGTTTTTCTTAGCGTAAGTGTGGCGCAGACCGATTTCCTGCTGATAGTTCAGCCAATCCTGGTCATACGGTCGATTACAGGTGTCTAGAATCCATTGAGCGAAGCGTTTGCGAACAGCACTCAAGTAGTCAGAGTTTGGTTGTCCTGCATTGCTGAAGTAATAAAGTAGATGAGAGTTAGCAGCAACAAAGCCGTACCAAACATCGAGTACCGCAGCAATTTGGTCTTCCAACACGTCTCCTGCCATCCGTAAATATCTTTCATCTTCATCGGTAAACAAAACGGTCTGTTTGAGCAGTTCCAAATCGTTGAGTGTCAACGGTGAATGAGCGGTTTGTTCAGTTCCAAAGGTATAACCTGCGATCGCGTTCATTGATCAATCTCCTTGTCATGAGTGAGTCGTGAATATGTTTGACAGAATGCTTTAAGAGTTGGCTGATCAAGGCATCAGTAGAAAAGAGCCATGATCGCATTTACTTAGGACTCCTAAATAATTACATTTCCATCAGCAGTCTGTCAAGGAAGTTGTGCGAGAATCTTTGCCGAGATGCTTATCCCTCTTTTGTCTAGAAACAAAAGCTAAAAGCCTTGCTATTGTTGCGCTTTGCTCTTTTGTTATTAGAAAGTACAGAGAGCGATCGCACTTTCGCCCAGTGCTACCATTCAAAAGCAACAAGAGGTTGCAATCACTAGCACTGTAATTACAACAGCTAAATAGCATCAGCCTAGAAAGTAAAAGAGAAGCCCATAACCCATTGAAGCTAAATTGAGGCTGATTAACTACCTCTAACTTCATCTACTTGAAGTGTATAAAGTTTGAATGCTTGATGTCTTTCAGATTCTTATGAAGTTGCGAACTTGCTTCGATGTCATTTCTGGGAATTGCTTAAACTGTTGCCTTAAATGACTTCGACTGAGCGGCACGAATTAGCGTTGTTGCTAGTTCTCACCCCAGAGTCGAGAGGCGGAATCAGGATTGACATTTTTAGCGGCACGATTTAGCAAAGTGCGTTGCCAATTCGGTGCTAACAAGGGACAATCTGCCAGTTCAGCCGCTGCTTCTCGATTGTTCAAATCATGGTGCATAATTTGGTTTGCCCGTGTGATCGTCCACTGTGGAAAAGGGCGATTACCCCTTCGGGGAACTGCGTAGCAACCGCGCAATATAAGTTCCATTCCTGCCTCAACCGCGCCTTCTTTCAGTACACGGAAATACCAACCGGTCTGTCCAGTGGATTGAACTTGTAATGCTAGATCCCAGATTCGCCAGCGACGCGACAATTTCCAGTACGGCTGACGAGGTTGGGATATCTGAACCTGAGCTTCACCAATGTCATAGATATCTCCAATACACACCGATGCTTCAGTTTGATCGGTAACGGTAAAATTCTCCCCAAAATCTCCGTAAGAGAGATTAGGCAAATTCAACCGTGCTTGCCAGGAGGGATAGTGTTCAGCCGCATATACCAGCACTGCTTTTTCAACACCGCCATGATGTTTGAGATCGGCTTGACCATCTCCAGCTAAGTTGGTGCTGCCAAGCCAGATCCTCCCTTGAACTGGTTCTTTGAAGAATCCAGTAGACCAGGGGCGATCCATTGGATTGGGTGCATTTGCAACACCAAGCAATTTGGGCAGTCCAACCTGAATCGAAAGGATTTGGGCAACCATTTAGCCCTCCATGTTAGTATCTAATTGATTAGGACTCCTAAATAGTAAAAGAAAACTTGCCTGTATGTCAAGTTATTTTCCTGATTAAAGCTAATCTTCAGCTTTGAGTTTCAGTTAACGAGAACGATTGAAGTGAGATAATGTCTATAATTACTTGGTTCTGGAGAATAGCCAATAATTGCTGTAGTACCTCCCAAAAAAATGCTATCTTGTCTGTCAGGCAATATAATGAAAGTAAGTCGCTTGATATGCAAACTTATGGACAGTTCGATCGACACCCTGCTCAAGTCTGAATTAACCAAACTAGGACAACAGTTACGTGCTTTAAGAACTGAACGAGGTTGGACTTTAAACGAACTGAGCGAACAAGCAGATGTGTCTGAGGCATACTTGTCGCGCTTAGAATGTGGCGAACGACAGCCCTCACTGGCAGTTCTGTTTAACTTGGCACGAGTCTATGGTGTTTCACTGCCCGACCTATTTGGCTCGACTTTAGAAAACTCAAAGCCAGCAATTCCAGAACAAAAAGCTTCTGCGGGTGTTGTCATTCGTGCAGGCGATCGTCTACTTCAAGAAGGCAATGGGCTGCGCTACACTTCCCTCGCTGGCGGGAACCATCTCGCTGATTTGCATCCACTTCGAGTGATCGTACCTGTCGATCGACCCGCAGAACATCATTATCAGCATAGCGGTGAGGAGTGGCTCTATGTTCTCTCCGGTCAGTTAGTTCTGACGCTAGTAGACGAGCAGTTTTTACTCAATCCGGGTGACGCAGCTCATTTTGATGCGTTTCTCCCACACGATATCTCGGCAACCGGAGAGCAAGACGCTGAGATTCTTCTAGTTGCCTGTACGCCCACACGTTCTTTATTGAAAAGTTACCTCTCCGAGAAACAACCATGAGAATTCACTATCTACAGCACGTTCCCTTTGAAAGATTGGGCAGCATTTCGACTTGGATGACTAATCAAAACTATTCGGTATCCTCTACCAGACTCTATGCCGACGATCCCTTACCGACTGTGAATGATTTTGATTGGTTGATCATCCTCGGCGGATCGATGAATATCTATGAGGAGGATCAGTACCCCTGGCTAATCGCAGAAAAACAGTTGATTAAGCAGGCGATCGAGAAAGACAAAATAGTGCTTGGTATTTGTCTAGGAGCACAACTAATCGCGGATGCTCTGGGTTCAAGCGTGTATTTGGGAGAACACAAAGAAATTGGATGGTTTCCAATCAAAACAACAGAAGCCGTTCAGCAATCCAAAGCTCTTGAATTCTTACCTTCTGAATTGACTGTTTTTCATTGGCATGGGGATACGTTTGAGTTGCCAGAGAAAGCTATTCGTCTCGCCTACAGTGAGAGCTGTGCGAATCAAGCATTCCTTTACGGCGACAAGGTGCTTGGCTTGCAATTTCACTTGGAAGTTGAGCCGCAAGGTATACGGCAACTGATTGAGAATAGTGCATCAGAATTAGTTGCAGGAAAGTATGTCCAGAATTCCGAGGAGATGCTTTCCGCAGATAGGAATTTTGCAACAATCAATGCGGTCATGTACCACTTCCTTGAAATGCTCTCATGCCACGATCGCAAAGCTGTTCAGGGTCGTTAGAGCGCATTTCTAAATTAATGATTAAGCTTGCTCCTTGCATTCACCCAGCCGTTGCAGCATGAGTCGAATCATTGATCCCTGAATGATTGCCTCACTCATTTCCGGTAGTAATTCGTAGTCTTTACTCAAACGCCGATTTTGATTGATCCAAGCAAATGTCCGCTCTACCACCCATCGCTTGGGCAGCAGGACAAATCCGGGGTCTGAGCGTTTGACGACTTCGACCGTTGCCCCACAAAGTTGGGCGATCACTCGCGCGAAATTCTCGCCTTGATAGCCTTGATCCACCCAGATGAGCTTCAGGGCTTTAGCTTGTTCTGGCTCCAGGTTATCCACCGTCATCACCCCGCCACGTTGCTCAGAACAGTTAGCATTGACCACGACGACTGCCATCAACATCCCTAACGTGTCCACCAGAATAAACCGCTTGCATCCCTTGATTAATTTACCGCCATCAAACCCGTAGACCTCCCCCTTTTTTCCGTCGTTTTGACGGATTGGCTATCGAGGCTGCCAGCACTCGCTTGCGGTTGTTTCCCTACTGACACCCGCACCTGTTGCCGCAGGGCATCCTGAATTTGCTGCCAAACCCCTTTGCGTTGCCAGCGTCGGAAGTATTTGTATACCGTTTGGTAAGCAGGTAGATCCGTCGGTAAGTCGCTCCAGATGCCGCCGTTGTGAATCTGATAGAAGATCGCATTGAGAATCTCTCGCTGACACACTTGGCGTTTGCGTCCTCGTGCCTTTGGTCGAGGTAACAGAGGTTCCACAATCTCTCATTCACGGTCACTCAAGTCGGTGCTGTAGCGCTTGGCGGCGCGTTCACTTGCACGACGAAATCGGCGCGGCTTCAGAGTTTCTAGCATAACTGCGTTCGGGATAAACGAGGTTTTCTGACCTTGATTCAGTTCACGGTCATGCTCCATCTATTTAAGCTTTTATTTAGAAATGCGTTCTCAGGCTCGATCGTTTGTTTCTACGTTTGTACAATCAATTTGTGCCATGCCTTGAGCGAGGAAGGTACTTGTGGCAGATATTGTGGCTTCATGTTGTTGTAGAAGATCGGAGAGTTGGATTGAGAGCTTCATGGTGAGATCAGAGATAGTACAGTTGCTTTAATTTGGCTAGAGAAAGCGATGCGGCGAGATTCGATTTTTTATAAGTTGTTCAAGCAGCTTCCGGGATTGTTGTTTGAGTTGATTGAGGAAGCGCCGCCTGATGCCGCTCGCTATCGCTTTGATTCGGTGGAAGTCAAGGAGAGTGCGTTTCGGATTGATGGTGTGTTTTTGCCGCCGGATGATGCAGAATCTAAACAGATATTTTTCGCGGAAGTGCAGTTTCAGAAAGACGAAGAACTTTATCGGCGGTTCTTTTCTGAGCTTTTTCTGTTTTTGCGGCGGTCAGAGGTTGCATATGATGATTGGGCGGGAGTGTTGATTTTTGGATCTCGCAGTATGGAGCCAACTTCAGCGACTTGGTATCGATCGTTGTTATCGAGTTCTCAGATTTATTGGGTTTATTTAGATGAGTTGGGCGATTGGCGAGATCAGCCTGTGGAATTGGGGGTGATGTTGTTGACGATCGCTGAAAAATCAGAAGCTCCGGAACAAGCAAGATTCTTAATGAACCGAGGGGCGCAACTGGGAGGACGGAGAGACATAATAGAGCTAGTCAGTACGATCATGGTTTATAAGTTCACTGAATTGAGTCGAGAGGAGGTTGCGGCAATGCTAAATATTCAAGATGTACAAATTGAGCAGACTCGCATATATCAGGAAATTGAGGAACGCCAAGGACGGAATAATCGTGAGGCGATCGTGGTAGAGCTACTGACCGAAAAATTTGGCGAATTGTCTGAGTCTGTCAAAGCACAACTTGCGGCAATGCCAGTCGATAAGTTGAAGAGTTTGACTAAAGCCTTGTTAAATTTCCAAGAATTGGCAGACCTGGAAGCCTGGTTCGCTGCAAATTTGTAAGAGTTATTTTTTGGGCTTGTTTTTGCGAATTTCCCACGCTTCGGGAAAAGTTTCTGGAGTGGTTTGATTTCAGGTGCGAGTTGCTATCGCTTTATTGAGTCCAAGCGCTACACATTGGGCTTTGGCTTTCTGCAACAGTGGGTGATCTTTGCTGAGGGCTTTGTCCCAGATGACGATTTCTTTGCCTTGGTCGCGGAACTGGTCGATCACAAATTCAGGTGGGTCGCCTGCGGTGTAGTAGGAAGGTCGATTCGCTCCGCGAAGTTCCAAAGGATTGTCGCAGAAGATTTGGAAGAAGTGCGATCTATATGAATGCTTTGGGCAACAAGGTTTAGCCATTGGTTTTCGGGTGGGGTTTTCTTGGTGTAAGTCATTGTTCTAAGTTGAGGTGAGCCGTAAGCTACCAGACGATCGCTAGATCGAGGACAAATCCCGGTAAAACGTCTTCGCCAGATAGGTGGGTTGGGTCTTCTAAAATTTCAACGAGCTGTCCGATGCGATAGATTTCGATTCTGCGCGTTTTACGGTCGATCAACCAGCCGAGGCGGACTCCGTTTTCGATGTATTCTTGCAGTTTGGTTTGGGTTTCTTCGAGGGTATCAGAAGGGGACATGAGTTCGAGGACAAAATCAGGTGAGATTGGGGGAAATTTCTCTTTTTGCTCTGGGGTGAGTGCGTTCCAACGGGCATGAGCAATCCAGGCGACATTGGGTGAACGGGTTGCGCCGTTGGGCAGTTTGAAGCCAGTGGAGGAATCGAAGCAGACTCCTAGACCAGCTTGGCGATTCCAGATGGCGAAGTTGGCTCCGATTTCAAAGTTACGATTTCCGGTTTCTCCGCCTGTGGGTGACATAATGCTGATTTTTCCGTTTGCGTTGCGTTCAAATTTGACATCGGGATTTGCCCGACAGAGTTGATAAAACTGCTCGTCGGTAAGGTCGATGATGGGTTTGAGATTGAAGGTGTGGTTGACCATTGTTTTCTAGGTGTAAGCAGTTATTCAAGTAAATGAATCTGTGAAAAGGCGGTGTGAACTTTGTTAAATAAGCGTCGATCGCACGTCCATAATTCAGCGTTTAAGCGTTCTGCGAGGGCGAGATAGTGAGCGTCATAGGTCGCGGGTAAACTATTTTCTTGTGCTAAGACAAGCGATCGCTGATGCAGTTCGTTGTCTTGGTAAAGGGTGATTGGTAGGGTGAAGACGGCTTGGAGGAGTTGAGAGGATTCTTCGAGCGTGAGCGTGTTGGCGACGACATATCGATACAGCGCGTTGGTGACTTCGTAGAGAAAGAGTGAAGGGGCGACAAGGGTAACTTCAGCCTCTAGCCATTGTTGCCAAAGTGCGGAATAGGTGGGGTTTGTCGCGGGCGATATTGTGATCAGGCGAACGACAAAGCTGGTATCGACGCAAATTGTGGTCATGTTACGGGTTCAGTGGGTTGGGGTTGGGAAAACACGTTTCCATTAGTTGTCGATCGCGTTCTTCCCGCATTTGATGAATTTGGTCGGTGATATCGTCGCTAGAGAGATTGAGGGGGACTCCACCACGTCTAGCAGTGATTTGCTCGTGGATTTGGGCAAGGTCTCGCTGGATGGCTTGCCAGGGTTTTTGACGATCGAGCCGTTGTTCTAGTAGCTGGCGTTCTTCGTCGTTGAGGGATTGAATGATTTGAACGAGGGAGTTGACGAGTTGGGTGTTCATATTATTGAGTATCTATTTGCTAAACATTTTATCCCAGGCGGCTAGGACGAGTTTTTGGGTGCGGTATTCGCCGTGGGCACCTCGAAAAATTTAATCTGAGGGTCTTAGATTGAGACAGGTATGAGATCCTAGAAATAGGAAAGCGATAGAGTGAATTTCAATGAGACAACCAGGCTTTTGGGATTGGGAAGAGCGCCAAAGTAAACTAAATCAGAAGAAGGATTTATTGGTTCGTCTCAACGAGATCATGACTTGGGAAACATTTCGTCCCTTACTAGAGCAGATTCATGACAAACCGCGCAAGAATAAGGCTGGACGCAAGCCGATTGATGTTGTTGTGATGTTTAAGCTGTTGGTATTGCAGCAGTTGTACAACATTAGTGATGAAGAATTAGAGTACCAAGTTAGTGACCGATTGTCGAGTTAGTGACCGATTGTCGTTCATGCAGTTTCTTGGCTTTGGTTTGTCAGATGACATACCAGATGCCACAACGGTGTGGTTGTTCCGCAAACAATTGAGCGAGCAGGAATTGATTGAACCGCTCTTTAAGCAATTCGAGGACTATCTCATTGAGCAAGGCTATGCAGCTCAGGGTGGACAAATTGTCGATGCCACGTTGATTCCCGTGCCCAAACAGCATAACAGCGATGACGAGAACAAACAAATCAAGCAAGGAGAAGTTCCTCAATCGTGGCAAGACAAACCGCACAAACGCTCCCAGAAGGACACGGATGCCCGCTGGACAAAAAAGGGCGGTAAGAGCTACTTCGGCTATAAAGACCACATTTGTATTGATGCCGAACACGGCTTGATTCGGCGCTATGCCGTGACGGATGCATCGGTGCATGATTCTCAAGTGCTGGGGCAATTACTGGACGAAGATAACGAGAGCGATCTGATTTGGGCCGACAGTGCTTACCGCTCTGAGGCAATTGAGGAAGTTCTGGAACTGATTGGGTTTGAAAGTCAGATTCATGAGCGAGGCTATCGCAATCATCCCTTAAGCGAGGCGCAGCAGCAATCCAATCGCACCAAGTCCAAAACTCGCATCAAAGTCGAGCATGTCTTTGGCACTTGGGTGATGCAGATGGGAGGCAAACTGGTGCGTTCCATTGGCATGGTGCAGGCAAAGGCACAATTGGGACTCAAGAACTTGACCGATAACTTGCTGCGTTACACCTTCTTGGAAACCACAGCAGTTCGTTAGGGGCAACCGCTAGGCGGAACCTGCCGATTCAACCTGCACTGATGGAACTATTGAGTTAATGATCTAAGAAATTAGAGTTCTAAGTCGAAACTTTTTGTCTCATTTGAGATCCCATCTCACCCAAAACCAATTAATCGAGGTGCCCTCAGGCTTTAACAACCCCAACAGCGATAAAAACCCTTCTTCAATCCCGCTGTGCGGCGTTGCGGTCAGCAATAAGAGATGGCGTTCAGCTTTAGCCGCGACATCCTGCACGAGTTGATGCCGCTGCTGTTGGGCAGCACTTTGTCCACCCGGACGAGTACAAGTATGCGCTTCATCCACAATCACAAAATCCGGGCAGTGTGCAATAAAACTCGCTCGTCGCCGCTCTGATTTGGCATAGTCCAAGCTCACAATCACATGGCGATAGTACCGAAAGATATGCTGATCTCCAGACGGCAACTGTCGTTCTAGTTTAGAAACCGTTCCAGATCGCACCACTACTGCATCAATGTTAAATTTATCCCGCAGTTCTCGCTGCCATTGATCGCACCAGTGGGGTGGACACAGCACCGCAATTCGTTGGATTTCGCCTCGATCGAGCAATTCCCGCGCAATCAATCCAGCCTCGATCGTCTTGCCGATGCCCACATCATCTGAAATCAACAGTCGCACCGTCTCCAACCGCAACGCCATCAGGAGCGGCACAACTTGATAAGGACGCGGACGCAGCGGTAAGCGACCGAGCGATCGAAACGGGCCCGCACTACTCCGCAAACTCAGCCGCGCCGCATCCATCAGCATTAAGGCTGCCAATTGATCCTGCACATTGCTCGGCTGAGGAGTCGGAAAATTTGCCGATGCTAATGCGTCCAAGTCTAGAGGATCATAAATGCCGCACACTTCATCCTCGTCACCGCTCAACGGACGTAATCGAATAATTTTTGCTTGACCCGACGGGAGAACAATCCATTGGCGATCGCGGCAGGTCACAACAGAGCCGGGGGTATAAATTGTCATGGGCAGTTAACACCTAGAGATTGACGGACGCATCTCAATTATTCATCCCCACTATCGTAAATCCGGCTCAGTGCGTCCTGTAAATCTCGCACCTGCCTCTTAATTTCATTGTTTGATTAAGAACAATGGGAGCCATGTGTTTTCTGACAAACTGAAGCATGGGGGCGCGATCGCAGGAAACTACACAAATCATATTTGGAACCGTTTTGTCATTGATTTGAAGCTGAACCGCATTGGCAATCAGAAAAATCAACCGCCCCATTTTTTGCAAATCCTGCCGAACGAAGCCGTAGGAATATCGAATGGTGTCTGAGTTCAAACGATGAGTAATCAGCCAGCCCACTACCTGTCCCTAATACCGCAACCCCACGCTATTCAACGGCTCCAAGTTCTCTTCGGGCTGGAAGGGATATAGATCTCTGGGAATCTAGGGAGAAGTAGACTGTGATCGCCCAATGGCTTGACACTCATCCGTTGTAATGTCCTGCCAGGGAAAGATCTCATAAGCTGCTGGCAAGGTTTTTCGCCGTATCCAGGGGGCGTTCGCGAACGTTTCAGTGGTCGATCGACAGACCCACATTCGAGATTGCGGCGGTGTCCAGTTGGCGTTTTGCAGCAGCCGTTCTAATGCTGGCGTGGTGGGCTGTCCGGTGGTGTAAACCAAATCAGCCTGGTCGCAACCCCGCACCCTTAATTCTGCTGCTAATTGAGTTAGTAATGCAGTCCCTGTGCCCTGCTGACGGTGAGTTGGCTTTACAAAAATCGAGAGGAGCGAGCGTTGCCGATCGTCCATCGGGATGAATCTCTGCCAGCGCTAGTCCGATCGCCTGATTGTTAGTATCAGCAGCGGCGATCACGACGGTCGAGGGTGCAAATTTTGGGGCTTGTAATCGCGATTGGTAGAGTGGAAAGGTGAAAGACTGATAGGCGATCGCAGCAAAGGCATTATCCAGACACTTGAATGTGTACATTTCAGAATGGCTTCCTAATATCCAACTGTGTTCTCAGGGTTTTAATGAACTGAACGAATACCAATGTTGCGATCGGGAGCAACGATTACTTAGTGAGGCAAACGTTAATAACCCCAATAAGTAGCGGAATCACTCTTTCTCAATTGATCAAAGTTGTTAGATGTACCTAACGGCAATTTTTCAACAAGTCCACTGCACCAAAGTTGCGCCAACATTCGGGTTCCAGTTTGCGACCGAGAGGCACTTACCACTGTTGTAGTTCACTAACTGAAACTCACGAGGCCCTCCTCGGAAATACCACTTTTGATCATTTCCGCCATAACCATCCCACAGTCCGACCCATCCCCCGTCAGCGGTCGTTTGAGTCATAATACTGAGATACTTACTTTTCGCCTGACGGATATAATAAGTGTATCCATCACCAGTGGGGCTAATAGACCAATTCAAGGAACCGTTACAGGATTGTAGAATGGGAATTGTGCCATTTTTCGCGAACTCACTGCCACTCAAGCACAGCCCACTGAAGTAGCTACGAATTGTTGTAGTACCCCTATCCGTGGCATCAAAATACCACAGTTGGTTTGGGGATGCAGCTTGAGCGGGTAGACCCATTAATAGCGTCATGAGAGATGTGTAAAGTACGATCGCGCCCTGTACTTTTCGTTTTAGCGTGATGTAGCTCATTGGTTTACCTCAAAGAAGTCGAGTTTTTTTGAACATCAGATTCAGCTTGTCTGAGATCTATTTGATCCAAACTTGTACTGAAACTGTCATACGTGAAGTGAATTTGAATCACAGCAATCGAAACTGATGCAGTTGGCTAATGTGAGCAACTGAAAATAGGTGTAGGGACTAAGACGGGCTTTTACCAGAGTCCATCTGCCAGATCCGGTTCAACCGTTGAATTTGCCGCTGCACAACCATAGTTCGGTGTGTTCCATGATCGTGCAGACTACAACAATCGGAAGCGCGATCGCCCTTTTGTTCCATTTTACTCGCTGATCTTACTGACTTGGCATCCTCCTTCGTTACCGCAGGTGGAGATCCAGTTGTTGCACGCCCACTCAGCATCCTCTTTCTGATGACTCCACCAGATTTGGGCATCTCCAACAGATTTGCCCTTGTTGTAGCAAGTCCAGGTGCTAATCTTACTATTACTACTTTTTGGATTGCCACTAGGATCTAAACGGGTGCTAGAGGCAGTCAGCCCAAATCCTCCTGGGCCTGTAACTCCAAGGTTCCTATTGCCATCACCCCCTAATGCCGACCATCCTAGATAAGCAACTACTACAATCCCTACAATCCCTAATACGTTCTTAGTATTCATGAGCGGGTACCTCTGTGTTGTTGTGTACATCAAATCAAACGGAAATTTGCGACACCCAACATTTTTGAAACGTTGGGTTGTGCTGTCTGTAATGTGATTAAGACGGGTTCTTGCTGGAGCTTAACTGCCTAGCCGATTCAACTGTTGAATTTACCGCCGCAGAACCGTAGCGCGGTTCGGTTCCCTCCCTTTAAAGGAGGGCTAGGGAAGAGCTAAGGATCTTTAAACACTGCCTAGTTAGTCCTCGATCGTTATGCCTGTTCGATGTACCACAGTTGATCACTGTTACCGATGAAGTCCCATTGAATGATAAGCTCTCCTGGGCTGGTTGAGGCATTCAGAATCGCCCAAACCTTGCCACTAATGTGGGCATTCTGGATCATCGTGGTACCGTTGCCCTTACTAATGAAGCGCCAATATTGAGAACCATCATTCGCGCTAGTCCATTGTAGAAGGTCTTTCCCATTGTCGCGCGAGGCTTCGCGGACTCCGACATACAAACCACTATGGACATTTTGAATCACATAATAGTCATTGTCTCGATTTTGCGGGGTTCGCTGTGAGATCACCTCAAAAACTTGAGAACCATCATCGGCTCTATGCCATTGCAGTAGTTGAGGGCCGGGTTCGGTGCTAGCCTCTCTAATTCCAGCATACAGTCCACTCTGTTTGTTCTTGAATCTGACTGCCATTGTTTTTCTCCTTGTTGTTTGAGATTTGGATATCGATAAGCATCCATCTGCTTACATCACTTGATAGAGGCCCGTGTTTTGAACTGATGCAGTGAGTTTCGTGAAGTGAGTCAAGGCTTGCAAAACAGAGCATCAGATGCGACTCGATTAAGACAGGTTGTTGCTTGAGTCTAGCTGCCAGATCCGGTTCAACCGTTGAATTTGCCGCCGAACAACCATAGCTCGGTGTGCTCGATAACTCACGATCGCGCAGCCCACCACAATCGGAAAAGCGATCGCTAGAGAACCAAGCACGACATTCACTGCTGCAACATTAGTAGGCTGAACCGAGTGATGCTGCGTGGAAGGAACGATTATTTTGTAAGTGCTTAAACTGCCTTGCATTTGACCTCCGCTGAGATTTGAGAGAGCCAGGACAATGGGTAAAAGATAGGGTTGGTAATCAACCGTGAGCAACTGTTTGCTAGTATCACAAAACAAAAAGTAGCAGAACCGCCAATGATTACCAGACCGAGAGAGAGCAAGACGATTTCTTTGACGGATTGTTTGAAATGAGTAGACATGATGGCTTCCTTAAAGAAGTTGAGTTTTTTGACTATCAATTTCGACTTGCTTGAAGCGGACTCGTCATCAAAGACTACTATCTGAAATAGGTCACGCCACGATAGGTCAGCTTTTGAGGTGCTTGAGACGAAACTGCTGGGGTGGATGAATTCAATTTCAGAGCGACTCCCCGATATTTGCCGATGATGGGACGATCGCTCTTTTGAGTTGGTACAGTCAGTTGCTCAGACTGATAGAAAGTGCCGCGATAACAGAGTTCCATGATTGTTTTCCTCGATCGATCAGGCAGGCTCATCAAGCTTGCCCCTTTACACACAGTTAGTAGGTGGCGGTGTTTTTAACTGATGCAGTTGAGGGAGTGAACATGAAAACGACAGGTGTCGCCACTGCAAAAAATGATGACTTTATCGACTTTTCTCTGATAATCAACTATTGTTCAGTCAGCAAGTGCTTTTGAGGAGGCTAGTTTGGCAATGACTCAAAGTTCGGCATGTTGGCAACAGCCCTTACAATTTTTGGTGATTGGTGGAATTCTTGCCCTTTCGCCGCTTTCTGTCGCGCAACTCGCCCCGATCGCCGATGACACTCTGGGCAATGAGCGGTCGATTGTCTCACCCGATCAAGTAATTCGTAATCTTCCCAGTAACCAAATCGATGGGGGTGCTAGGCGCGGGAGCAATCTCTTCCATAGCTTTCGAGACTTCAATGTTGATAATGGACGAGGTGTTTATTTCAGTAATCCGACTGGCGTTGCCAACATTCTCACTCGTATCACAGGAGGAAATCCCTCTCAAATTCTCGGCATCCTGGGCGTAGAGGGTACTGCCAATTTGTTTTTGATCAACCCCAACGGCATCCTGTTTGGCCCCAATGCTCGGTTAGATCTTCGCGGTGGCTCTTTTCTCGCCAGCACTGCAAACAGCATTGCATTTAATAACGGTTTCGCTTTCAGCGCGACTGATCCACAAGCGCCGCCATTGCTGGCTGTGAATGTTCCCGTGGGCTTGCAGTATGGCAACAATCCAGGGGAGATTCGATCGCAGGGAACAATTCTACAAGTGCCTGATAGACAAACCTTAACGCTAGCAGGCGGTGCTGTAAATATTAGTGGTATTCAAGGTGAGGCGTACCCACGACTGTATGCGCGAGGAGGACGGGTGGAGTTGGCAGGCGTGGCAGGAGCAGGTGAAGTAGGACTGACACAGCAGGGGCAAGAGTGGCGATTGAGCCTGCCAGAGGGATTGGCAAGAGCGGATGTATCCATAACAAATAACGCGACTGTGAGCGTTCGCCTTGGTGGGGGCGGAAATATTGCAGTTAATGCCAGGACTTTGAATATTTTGGGAAACGGGTCAAAGTTGATGGCGGGGATGTTGAGAGGTTTGGGTTTTGTTGGCGCAAGGGCGGGGGATATTGACATTAATGCGACGCAAGTAACTGTGGCTGTAGGCGGTAATATCGCGGGCGGTATCTATAACGTCACGAACGAAAGCAGTGTGGGTGACAGTGGCAATGTCAACATCACTACTGACTCTTTAAGAGTCTCAGGATCTGGCGCGCGGGTGGAAACCAATGTCTTTGGAACGGGAAATGGAGGCAGTGTGGTGATCAATGCTCGCGATTCCGTCACTTTTGAAGGAAATAATGTGGCAGCAATAAGCACTCTAGGTAGAACGTCAACCATAGGAGAGGCAGGCAACGGAGGAAATGTCATCATTACCACTGGGTCGCTTCGTGTCTTAGGTGGTGCTGATATCAACGCTAGCACCTATGGTAAAGGGAATGGGGGCAATATCATCATCAGTGCCCGTGATTCCGTAATCTTTGATGGAGGTGAGGGTACTGGTGGGGCAGCAGCCCTAGTAGAGGAGTCGGGCAACGGCAACGGGGGAAACATTAACATCACTACTGGGTCATTGACCGTCATGAGGGGTGCTGATATCAACGCCAGCACCTACAGCACAGGGAATGGGGGCAATGTGATCATCAATGCTCGCGATTCTGTCACCTTTGATGGAGTAGGGAGTAGTGGATCTTCTAGTCGAGCAACTAGCAGGGTAGAAAAAACGGGCAACGGCAACGGAGGTGACATCAACATCACCACTAGGTTGCTCTCTATCACAGGGGGTGCTTTCTTTGCTACCAGCACCCTTGGTCAAGGAAATGCAGGGAATATCAACATTACAGCGAGGGATAGCGTGTCCTTTGATGGAGCTGTAGGTAGCCAAGGATCTGCCAGTGGTGCTTCTAGCACGGTGCAATTGGGAGCAATCGGTAAGGGCGGCGACATCTACATCACCACAGGCAATCTCGCTCTTTCCAATGGGGCAGGTATAAGTGCTAGCACGTCTGGTCGGGGAGATGCGGGAAATATCACCATTACGACGAGAGATTCAGTATTCTTTGATGGTGTGGACAGCGATGGATTTCCTGGCGGTGCTTTTAGCACAGTGGAGTCTCAAGCCGTAGGTCGGGGCGGCAGGATTGAGGTGAATACCAATCTGTTCTCAATTATGAATAGGGGTGTATTGACTGCTTCTTCTAACGGTCAAGGGGATGCGGGCAACATAGACGTGAATGCGCGTCAGATTCGCTTGGATAACCAGGGATCGATTCAGGCGCAAACGGCATCGGGGCAAGGGGGCAACATTAGGCTGCAAGTTCCAGATCTCTTGTTGTTGAGGCGAAATAGCTTCATTTCCACCACGGCGGGAACGGCTCAAGCGGGGGGCGATGGCGGCAACATCACCTTTAAGGGCAACTTCATTGTGGCGGTGCCCAACGAGAATAGTGACATTAGCGCCAATGCGTTTACGGGTAGAGGCGGCAGAGTCGAGATTAGCGCTCAAAGCATTTTTGGCATTCAGCCTCGTCTCCAACTGACTCCTTTGAGTGACATTACGGCTAGTTCTGATTTTGGTGTGGCGGGGGTTGTGGACATCAATACACCTGACGTTGACCCGAATCGAGGACTTGTGCAGCTTCCCGCTGATCTTACTGATGCTTCTCGGCTAATTGTGCAAGCTTGCCCGACGGGAAGTACGATCGCCAGGCAATCCAATGAGTTCATCATTACCGGGCGCGGTGGTTTGCCGCCGACTCCCAGCGAAGCCGTGAATCAAGATGCCATTCAGGTAGAGTTAGGCACCGCCGATGTTGAAGGTATACCACCCGTTTCGCAGCGTCAGCAATCAGCCTCAACGATCGCGCCTCCCATTGTAGAAGCTCAAAGATTGCAGGTCATGGCGGATGGTACTGTGTTCTTGATGGCAGCGCTCCCAGATCCCGTCGCTCCTTTGCCCGATCGTCTAGTTCCCTGCCCTTGAGAATTACAGCATGACCAGAAAATGGTTTGGATGGATGAATCAAAGCCGCTATGCACGGCACCGTCAAGCAACCCTTGTAAGTGATTTACGAGGGATTTCTCCATTACAAAGTTGGCAGTGGTCTGCGATCGACTGTAGTTCATCACATTTAGTCAGTTGGCTCGTCATGGGTGGAATTCTCTTTGTTTTACCAACTTCTGCCGTTGCTCAACTCGCCCCGATCGCCGATGACACTCTGGGCAATGAGCGGTCGATCGTCTCACCCGATCAAGTAATTCGTAATCTTCCCAGTAACCAAATCGATGGGGGTGCCAGGCGCGGGAGCAATCTCTTCCATAGCTTTCGAGACTTCAATGTTGATGGGGGGCGGGGCGTTTACTTCACCAATCCGGCTGGCGTTGCCAACATTCTTACTCGCGTCACTGGCGGCAATTCGTCTCAGATTCTCGGCACCTTGGGCGTGTTGGGAAACGCTAATTTATTTTTAATCAATCCCAATGGCATTCTGTTTGGTGCCAATGCCCGATTAGATTTTCGCGGCGGTTCCTTTCTCGCCAGCACCGCAAACAGCATTCTGTTTAACAACAGTTTCGCCTTCAGTGCTACTGATCCTCAAGCACCGCCGTTGTTGACCGTGAATGTGCCGATCGGCTTGCAGTATGGCAGTAATCCAGGGAAAATTCGATCGCAGGGAGCGCGTTTACAGGTGCCCACTGGTCAAACCCTAACTCTGGCAGGTGGCGCTGTGACTGTGGATGGTGGACAATTGTTCGCGTTCGGTGGACGGGTGGAAGTAGCAGGTGTGGCAGATGCGGGTGAGGTAGGGCTGACGCAACAGAGGCGGGAGTGGCGGTTGAGTGTACCGGATGGATTGGCAAGAGCGGATGTAGCGATCGGGAATGGTGCAAATGTGAATGTTCGCGCTGGCGGTGGCGGGAACATTGCAATTATCGCTCAAAACTTGGCGATCACAGGAGCCGGAACAGGCTTACGTGCAGGAATAGCAGTGAACCTGGGGACTGTAAGTGCTCAAGCAGGAGACATCGACATTAATGCAACAAAGGCTGTTAACCTCAATGCAATGCTTATTTCCAATGCTACTGAACCACGCGGCACAGGTAATGCTGGTGATATTCGTATCACTACAGGTACGCTTTCCCTCACCAATGGAGCGTTATTAAGTGATAGCACGTTTGGTCAAGGCGATGCGGGAAATATCACTATTACAGCGAGAGATGCGGCATCTTTTAAGGGCGCGAGTAGCAATCGATTTACCAGTCTTATTAACGCAGTGGAAACTGGAGCGATCGGTCAAGGCGGCAACATCAGTATCACTACAGGTAATCTCTCCTTCAGCAATGGGGCGCAAATGAGTACGAGTGTTCGTGGACAGGGAAAGGCGGGAGATATCATCGTTATAGCAAGAGATACGGTGTCCTTAGATGGGACAGATAGCAATGGACAGGGCAGTGGTGCTTTTAGTGAGGTGGCAGATAGAGCTACGGGTCAGGGTGGAAACATCAGTATCACTACAGGCTTGCTCTCCCTTACTAACGGAGCGGCAGTGAGTGCGACTACACTTGGACGGGGAAATGCAGGGAATATTACGATTACGGCGAGAGATGCAGTATCTTTTGATGGCGCAAGCAACAATCAATTTTCCGGGGGTGCTTTTAGCCAGGTGAGATTTGGAGCCGAGGGGCAGGGAGGCAGCATCAGTATCACCACAGGTGCACTCTCTATTACCGATGGGGGAAATGTCAATGCCAACACGAATGGTATTGGGGATGCAGGGAATATCACCATTGTGGCGAGAGATGCAGTGTCTATTCGTGGAGTGGGTAGCAATGGAATTCCCAGCGGTGTTGTTAGCAATGTAACTCGTGACGGCGTTGGTCAAGGAGGCAACATCAGTATCACCACAGGGGTACTCTCTATCACCAATGGGGGAAATGTCAATGTCAACACGAATAGTATTGGAGATGCAGGAAATATCACCATTGTGGCGAGAGATGCAATATCTATTGATGGTGTGAACAATAGTAGAATCTCCAGCGGTGTTTTTAGTCAGGTAACATCTACAGCTACAGGTCGGGGCGGCGATATCGGCATCACCACAAATTCTCTTTCTCTTACCAATGGGGCAGAAGTCGCTGTTAGCACTTTTGGACGAGGAAATGCAGGAAATATCACCATCATAGCCAGAGATGGGGTGTTCTTTGATGGGGTGGGCAGCAACAAATTTGCCAGTGGTGCTTTTAGCCTAGTGAATTCTAGGGCGATCGGTCAAGCCGGGAAGATTACGATTCAGACTGAACTGTTCTCGATTGCAAACAAGGCTATATTGTCTGCTTCTTCGAGTGGGCAAGGGAGTGCAGGCAACCTAGACGTAACGGTTCGTCAGTTGCGTCTGGATAATCAAGGCTCGATTCAGGCACAAACGGCATCAGGGCAGGGGGGCAACATCACACTGCAAGTGCCGGATTTGCTGCTGTTGCGGCGAGGCAGCTTTATTTCCACGACAGCGGGAACGGCTCAGGCAGGCGGCGATGGCGGCAACATCACCTTTAAGGGCAACTTCATTGTGGCAGTGCCCAACGAGAACAGCGATATTAGCGCCAATGCATTCACGGGCAAAGGTGGCAGAGTTGAAATTACGACTCAAGGGATTTTTGGCACTCAGTTTCGTCCTCAACTGACTTTCTTGAGTGATATCACCGCTAGTTCTACGTTTGGCATTGCGGGTGTCGTAGCAATCAATGAACCTAGCATAGATCCCAATCGCGGACTGGTACGACTTCCTGTTGATCTTACCGATGCATCCCGGCTGATTGTACAAGCCTGTCCTACAGGAAGTACGATCGCCCAGCAATCCAATGAGTTCATCATTACCGGGCGCGGTGGTTTGCCGCCGACTCCCAACGAAGCCGTGAATCAAGATGCCATTCAGGTAGAGTTAGGCACCGCCGATGTTGAAGGTATACCACCCGTTTCGCAGCGTCAGCAATCAGCCTCAACGATCGCGCCTCCCATTGTAGAAGCTCAAAGATTGCAGGTCATGGCGGATGGTACTGTGTTCTTGATGGCAGCGCTTCCAGATCCCGTTGCTCCCTTGCCCGATCGTCTAGTTCCCTGCCCTTGAGGATCACAGCATGACCAGAAAATGGTTTGAACAAATTCGCGGCTCACTACATCGCCAAACAGCCCTTCTGTTTCTAGTGGCCCTATTTATAGTAGGGATGGGTCTGCCGATCGCCGCTCAACAATCAACTACGCTCAAACCTGTTCTTCAAACGACTCAAACTGGCTCGGATGCCAAAGGATTCGATCGGCAAGGGAGACAGCGCTACGAAGCGGCGCAATATGCTGAAGCGGTTATGTTTTGGCAACAAGCGATCGCTACCTTCAAAGCACAGAACGATCGCTTAGGACAAGCCAAAACATTGAGCAATCTTTCTCTGGCCTATCAGCAGTTGGGACAATGGGACAAAGCGAGTGAAGCGATCGCGAATAGCCTTACTTTAATTCAAACCTCAAACTTCAAACCTCAAACCTCAAAACAACTGTTCGCTCAAGCATTAGAAGTCAAAGGTCGTCTGCAATTGTCGCGCGGAAATGCGGAAGCGGCGCTAACCACTTGGCAACAAGCAGCAACGCTCTACGCTGAACTGAAGGATCAATCGAGACTAGTTCGCAATCAGATCAATCAAGCTCAAGCTCTACAAAGCCTTGGATTGTATGCTCAAGCTCAGAAGCAACTCACAGCAGCGACTCAAATCCTTCAGAAGCAGCCTGATTCAGCCTTGAAGGCGATCGGGCTACGCAGTTTGGGCAATGTTTTGCGCGTGACTGGCAACTTAACTACTTCTCGCCAAGTATTGCAGCAAAGTCTAACGGTCGCAACCACGATTGCCTCCGGCAACAGCAAAGCTACCGCCAACTCTCAAGAAATGGGAGAAGCGCTACTTAGTTTGGGTAACACTGCCACCGTTCAACAAGATACTACCGCCGCGATCGCCTTCTATCAACAGGCAGCGACTTATGGTTTGCTGACGGCCGTTCCTGCCCAGCTTCACCAACTCGATTTATTACTAGATCGACAACAACCAGCAGCACGATCGACTTCGACAAGCTCTGTAAGATTACTTCTGTCACAACTTCAAACACAAATTAACAACTTACCCCTCAGCCGCACTGCCGTCTACGCCCGGATTGATTATGCTCAAAGTCTGATAAAACTGGACAATCAGGATGTTAAACAAACAGCCCAGGTGTTAGCGATCGCAATTCAACAAGCCCGCAGCCTACAAGATGCCCGCGCTGAGTCCTATGCGATCGGCACATTGGGACATCTCTATGAACAGACTCAGCAATGGTCAGATGCAACGACACTGACTCAGCAGGCATTACGCATCGCCCAGACCCTTGATGCAGCCGATATCACTTATCAATGGCAGTGGCAGCTAGGAAGATTGCTCAGACAGCAGCAAGACATCACCGGGGCGATCGCAGCTTACGATCAAGCAGTCAAAAGCCTTCAGGCGATTCGCTATGACTTAGTGAGCGTCAATCCTGATGTGCAATTCTCGTTTCGAGACAAGGTTGAACCTGTCTATCGGCAATTCGTCGATTTACTGTTGCAAACACACAATAGCGTGGAGCCAAGTCAAGACAACATTCGTCAAGCTAGAAGCACGATCGAAGCCCTTCAGTTAGCCGAGTTAGATAACTTCTTTCGCGCTGCTTGTTTAACCCCAAAACAACAACTAGATGCCGTCGTTGATCAAGCTGATCCCACCGCAGCAGTCATTTATGCCACGATTTTGAGCGATCGCGTCGAAGTAATTCTCAAGCTACCACAACAACCCCTGCGCCACTATGCTACCCGCCTACCCCAAAGCCAAGTCGAAAAAACTCTGACAGAACTGCGCCGCAACATTGCCGAACCAGACGCGCTACGTCAGACCCAGATTCAATCGCAACAAGTCTATAGCTGGCTGATTCAACCTGGAATTGAAGCGATCGCCCAAAGTCAGACCAAGACATTAGTATTTGTCCTGGATGGGTTGCTGCGAAACGTTCCCATGTCAGCCCTGTACGACGGACACCAATATCTGATCGAAACCTATGCGGTAGCACTCTCGCTCAGTCTTCAATTATTTGACCCCAAACCATTACAGCCAGGTCGGTTAAATACTCTCGCTGTGGGGCTGGATCAAGCGCGGCATGGGTTTTCTCGCCTGCCCAATGTCAGTCATGAGTTAAAGCAAATTCAATCAGAGGTGCAGAGTCAAGTATTACTAAATCAACAGTTCACAACGCAAGCATTTCAGACAAAAATGAGTTCACAATCGTTTGCGATCGCTCATCTAGCAACCCACGGTCAATTTAGCTCAAAAGCAGATGAAACCTTCATTCTGGCATGGGACAAAGCCATCAACGTCAACGAACTAAATACCCTGCTGCGCTCAACCGAACAGCGATCGCAACCCTTAGAACTTCTGGTGCTCAGTGCTTGTGAAACGGCAGCCGGAGATCAACGAGCCGCCCTGGGGTTAGCAGGGGTAGCAATCCGAGCCGGGGCCCGCAGCACGATCGCCTCTTTATGGAGCGTAAATGACGAATCGACCGCTTTGTTAATGAATCAGTTTTACCAGACGCTAATCAATCAATCTCAACCGAGAGCTGAGAGCTTACGCCGTGCCCAACTTGCGTTACTAAAAACCCCAGAATATCAGCTACCCATATTTTGGGCCCCCTATGTCTTGATTGGCAATTGGCTATAAAAAGCCACTGAAACAAGCATCGATCGCTAAAAGCCTGAGAATTTGGGGAGCGATCGAGCTTTCAAGCCCTGTACCATTCTAAATCTTTGGCTGGAATTGTCGGCGTTGCTGAATCAGGGGATGAATTGCCCCAAAGCGGTGGGAAACCCAAGGTTCAAAGTCCCCCAATTTTGGGGGATTTAGGGGGCGAAAAGATGGACACTTCCCACAGATTCATCCCTCCAATCAGCAACGCCAAATTGTCATTACGTCAAAATAGGTTTCATCTACTCTAAATCCTTGATCACCGAATCTCAATCGCCCTAAATCTTCTTGAAAAGAGAGACTTTGAACTCAGCTTTAGGGAATTTAGGGGTTTGGCCGATGGAGACGAAGCGAAAACGACTTGTGTCACGGTAGCCTTAGAAAAGAGAGATTGGGGGAGGTCAAGGAGCCATTGTGCCTAAAAATGGATTTGGGGTAAACCAAGATTTCCAGTTCAGAGTCCTCTATTTGTAGGTGATTTGGGAGGCAAGCCGGATCAGCGACCCCTTGTAGGTATCTTGAAGCGCACGAAGCGGAGAATCTCATCTTTCATCCAACTCACATTGACCAGAGCATCAAATTGGCAAATTCACCCTATCGCAATTCAGATGCCTGTAATGAACTGTTAAGCAGTACCATAAAGGGTGCCAAAAGATAGATTTCGAGAAGACTATGCCCAACGCTTATGTGATCGGTCTGGGAAAATCAGGAAACGCAGCGGCTCGATTACTCAAGCGCGAAGGCTGGCAAGTCACTGTGAGCGATCGCGGCACCACCACCGCCCTCCAACAACAGCAGCTAGAACTCAACGCCGACGGCATCAAAGTCAGACTGGGAGAAACCTTTAGCCCCGATGCCAAAAAGCCGGATCTCGTCGTCGTCAGTCCGGGTGTGCCCTGGGATGCTGCCAACTTGACGCGGGCAAGAAATCTGGGCATCGAAACGATCGGCGAAATGGAACTCGCGTGGCGACATCTGCAAACCTGCCCCTGGATCGGCATCACAGGCACCAACGGCAAAACCACCACCACTGCCCTGGTTGCCGCCATCTTTCAAACCGCAGGCTTTCAGGCTCCCGCCTTTGGCAACATCGGGCTGGCGGCCTGTGAAGTCGCCATGTCAAACCCCAAACCCGACTGGGCGATCGCCGAACTCAGCAGCTACCAGATCGAAGCCTCTCCCACGATCGCGCCTCGCATTGGCATCTGGACAACCTTTACCCCCGATCACCTGGCTCGTCATAGAACCTTAGAAAACTACTTCAACATCAAAGCTCGTCTGCTTCAACAATCTCAACAGCAAATCTTCAATGGGGACGATCCTTATCTAAGAAGTCTTGGCACACAGCGCGCCTTTCCCATTACCTCAGAGGCCTGCTGGACGAGTATCAATGGTAAATCAGAACTAATGGGCAATCCCGATAGGGGGGCTTACATTCAAGACGGGTGGGTGATCGTGCGCGGAGAAGCGATCGTTCAGGTCAGTACCTTACGAATGCCAGGATCGCACAATCAGCAAAATCTACTCATGTCCGTGGCGGCGGCCCATTTAGCAGGCGTTGAGAAAGCGGCAATTCAGGAAGCGATCGTTCAATTTCCGGGCGTTCCTCATCGACTCGAACACATCTGCACCTGGCAAGGAATCGACTTCATCAATGACAGCAAAGCAACGAACTATGATGCTGCCGAAGTCGGATTGTCTGCGGTCAAAAGTCCCGTAATCCTGATCGCGGGCGGCGAGGCAAAATTGGGAGACGATAGCGCCTGGATCAAGGCAATTCAACTGCAAGCGGCGGCTGTTTTACTGATCGGAGATGCGG
Source organism: Phormidesmis sp. 146-33 (assembly GCF_052939515.1). Classification (NCBI taxonomy): domain Bacteria; kingdom Bacillati; phylum Cyanobacteriota; class Cyanophyceae; order Leptolyngbyales; family Leptolyngbyaceae; genus Phormidesmis; species Phormidesmis sp. 146-33. The sequence continues at coordinate 998 of NZ_JBJPHU010000042.1, read as the reverse complement.
CCAAAAGCTTTGCTAACCGCTTAGAAGAAGTCGGCTACACTCGCTACGAAATTGTCGGAACGATGGAGAGAGCAGTGCGGCGATCGATCGAGATTGCTCCCCCTCAGTCTGCTCAGGTTGTTTTACTTTCTCCAGCCTGTGCTAGTTTTGACCAGTATCCCAATTTTGAGCAACGAGGCGAAGACTTTCGTCAACTCTGCTTGAATCTGTTGTCAACAGGAGACCAGAGACGTTAGACCAAAGGCAGAAGCCAGTAGTAGACTCTCAAGGCCGTTCAGTCCAAAGTCTTCTACCAGATTTGGCTTAATTCACGAGCGAACTGGTATAACGTCTCAATCAACGCTACGATCGCAGTAGCCATACTAAGAGATCAGCAAAGATTGTGACAATTTATAACCCTTCTCTCCGTGAAGAACCCAAAAATGCGAAAGCCAGCATCATCCCCCCACGGGAACTAGAATCGCTCTTTAAGTGGATTGAAGGCACAGGTCGATTTCTCGCTTACGAACTCGGTGACAGCCCCGAAAGTGCCATAGAAGCAGAAGAACTAGAAGCCATCATGGGCACCTCTGCAATCTACGACCTGGAAGAAGAAGAAGACGACCTTGACCTGGAGGATTAAAGAAAAAGGCGTTGCTGAATCAGGGGGTGTGCCCCAAAGCGGCGGGAACCCCAAGGTTCAAAGTCCCCCATTTTTGGGGGATTTAGGGGGCGAAAAGATGGACACTTCCCACAGATTCATCCCGCCAATCAGCAACGCCAAGAAAAAAAGACTTTGTACCAATTCACCATCAAGTTACACATCTTCTGATCCCCCTACCCCTCTTAAAAAGAGAGGAATAGAGTCCAGTTCCCCTTTCTTAAGGCGGTCAGAGGGATCTAGATCCATACAACTTCACCCAGAATTGGCAATAGGGATGAGGAACAACCTATAAACGTTCTTAGGGCCTATCCGAAAACTTGAATTGCCCTGACGACAATACAAGCACAGGATAAGT
>NZ_JBJPHU010000041.1:21442-51388 GCF_052939515.1 Phormidesmis sp. 146-33 | reverse complement strand
ATCCTGTGCTTGTATTGTCGTCAGGGCAATTCAAGTTTTCGGATAGGCACTAAGTAGAGGTGATCTCAAGGCAGTCACTCAAAATTGGAATAAATTGGCAAATAGGAGAAATAAAAACAAAAATTATTGTATTCCAAGCAGTATTGAAGAGTATAAACAGTTCGATATATATGCCGCTCGATTAAAAATTGGTTTTAGAGAGTGGTTTTTATTAGAAGATGCAATAATGGCGTTTAGTGAAATCATTGATAGGATTTGTGAAGCTCCAGGATTAAAAGGTGTAGTTTCTTATGAAACAGTTTATACAGCTTTCAAGAAAGAGTTAGAAATAGAGATCTCGACTAGAGAAAAGGATTCAGAAAACAAGAGAGAGTTCGTTGATGCATTAGAAAGTATTCAAGATTTTATTGATGATAAAGTTAGTCATTTCGACTTCTTTTTTGCAGTTGAAGGATTGGAGCTAGAAAGCTTTGAAAAACTTAATTTTGGGAAAGTTGAAATTTTTGTCTTTAATGAAGAACTGCGAGATCAATTATTAATGCCTCTTCTCAAACACAGCTAGAAGAATGCATTCTAACAGCAATTTACTGGATAGGCGAAGCTCAAAATGAAACTGATCTAGATGTGTCTTTTTTGAAGTATTGGACTGCATTGGAATGTATGTTTACTGGTTCTGAAAAGCCAACACACGCTTTAGCTAAAGGAGTTGCAACACTTAATGCGTTTAGTGGCTACGAATTTATAAAAATTGAAGATGCCAAAGAAGTATATAAAAGTATGACAAAGCTTTATGACAAACGCTCAGATATTATCCATCGGGGCATGAACTATTTAGCTAATCAGGTAATTAACGAGGCTGACATTTCTAAAATTTGTAAATATGCAGCATGGAGTATTCTTGGCTTGTTTCATTTACATTCTACTGGTTGTACGGATATGCATGAGGTCGGCAATCAAATCAATAGGTTGTATTCACAGTGGAACGGTCAACAGCTTTAGATACTGTATAAACCGCCACCTAACAATCGCGTTGCGGCGGACAGTTGAGAGTCTATTCATCTATCATTTTAGTTCTTTCGCTGCCGCTGAACGCAATCGTTGGGCTGCATTCTGAGTGGGTGCGCTGAGAGTCGGGTTTTCTTCGCTCATCTCGTGGGTTTCAGAGTTTCGCGTTTAGTTTGCTGCGTTGAGAGTGAGTGCGTCGATCGCGGTGTTGCTAGCATTTTTCGTTTTGGTGCGCAGTAATCTAGTCGTAAGTTGCGAGAAGCATCCTAACCAGTCAGTGGAGCGGACTTTCGGGGTCAACTCGTCTGCGTTTCGGTTCGGTTTGTCGCCGCTCAACCGGAACGTTAGACCGCTTAAATTATCGGTGAGACGCAATTGGGAGTTATCAGTTGAACAATTAACGTTATTCTGTAGTTGAACTCTTGACAGAACTAGATTTCCCTACTAACTATGACAGAAGCTAAGGTACGCCAACAATATAACCGATTGGCAACTGTTTATGATCAACGATGGAAGCACTACGTAACCAACACGCTAGAATTCCTCAAAGCCTGGACGCATCTCTCCTCTACAGAAAGGGTGCTGGATATTGCTTGTGGCACAGGTGAATTTGAACGGATGGTATTGGCTGAAAATTCAACCCAGAAAATTGTTGGAGTTGATATTTCAGAACAAATGCTAGCGATCGCTAAACAAAAAAATCGCGCCTTCCCCAATGTCTCATTTCAGGTTGCAAATGCGTCCAACCTACCCTTTGCAGACAACAGTTTTGACATTGTGGTTTCTGCAAATGCCTTTCACTATTTCGATGATCCTGTAGCTGCCCTTAAAGAAATGAAGCGGGTAGTTAAGCCAGGTGGAAGAGTAGTCATTCTGGATTGGTGCAGAGATTTTTTAGTCTGCAAAGTTTGTGATGGTTTGCTCAAACTGGTCGATCCGGCTCATCGGCAATGCTACTCTCAAAAGGAGTTTCATGACTTATTGACTACTTCGGGGTTTGTGGTTGAATGTTCTGAAAAGATGCGTTTTGGCTGGATTTGGGGACTGATGATTGCTACAGGCAGACCTTCAACAACGGCAACTCAAAATGAACCAAGAACCTCTGTTTGATCCTGAAGCGCGGGAATCTACAAGACGTTATGATTTTGACTGGCTCAAAGTTGCAGCAACATTTGCAGTCTTTATTTTCCACTGTTTGCGATTTTTTGATCTCGATGCTTGGCATGTTAAAAATAACCAGCTTGATGCGATCGCCACCACCCTCGCGGAAATTTTGCTGCAATGGATCATGCCATTATTTTTCCTATTATCTGGAACGAGTCTCTACTTTGCACTTCAGTCTCGTACCGCAGGGCAATTTCTTCGAGAACGCTGTATGCGTTTGTTGGTTCCTTTATTATTCGGTATTTTCGTCTTATCTCCCCCACAAGTTTATCTGGAGCGTTTGAGTAATCCGTATCATGGTGTTGCTCCTTGGAGTAGAGGACAGTTTTTAGGTTCCTTTTGGGAGTTTATTCCCTACTATTTCCAGGGGTGGTATTTATTTGGCGGAAACTTTGCCTGGATGGGACTTCATTTATGGTATCTATTAACATTATTTCTATTTTCGCTGTTACTATTTCCCCTATTTATAGTAATCAGGCAAGGCAAGGGGCGAAGACTGCTTGAAAAGTCGGCAATTGTTTTAGCAAAACCAATGGCTATCTTTTTATTCGGGTTGCCTATCATAGTTCTAGAAAGCGGACTCAATCCGGCAACATTCGGCGTTCGAGCGGCAGGTGGATGGAATTTTTTCACCTATTTCACATTTTTGCTATACGGCTACCTTATCGTTCAAGATCGGCGAATTGAACAGGCTGTCTATCGACACTTGCTTTCGGCATTAGCGATCGCAGGATTAACAACTCCACTTTTGCTAGAACCTACTCGCCATCTACTGACTGGTAATGGGACGGTATATGCTTCACTCGGTTATACGCTGATAACAACTTTAAAATCCTTCAATTGCTGGTGCTGGATGGTTACATTGTTGAGTCTCGGCAGAAGATTTTTAAACTTCAATCATCCAGCATTACGATACATGAGTGAAGCGTCTTTGCCCTTCTATATCCTGCATCAACCCATCATTCTTGTGATTGGGTTTTGCATAGCAGATTGGAAAGTGGGAGTGCTGATGAAGTTCATGGCATTGAGTTCAATCGCTTTTATTGCGATCGCTCTGCTCTATGAATTGTTTGTGAGGCGGATCAACTTGCTGCGCGTTTCCTTTGGTTTAAAGCCAGCATGAGAAACATTATGCAAAATTTGTGCTTTTCGCGTGATCGGTACGGTCTAACAACCGTGTTGCAGCGGACGGTATCAAGATCTTGGTGATGATGCAAAAGTTGCTGTAGCAATCCTGTCTGAGTTGTGAGAATTCGATCGCTAGTGATTAGTAGTTAGTGATTAGTAGTTAGTCGTAAATCGATGGCTAATCACCACTCACTAACTACCCGCCCTTACCTCTCAAGTCTGGAGAACTTTCTGTTATGGTCGATCAGATTAAGCGATCGCGACTCCTGACTCTTGTGACTGTTGGGCAAGCTCCATAAGACGGCGAATCCGCTCCTCGGTTGACGGGTGGGTGCGAAATAGAGACTGTAATCCTTGAGTCGAGAGCGGATTAACAATCAACAACGGCGACATCGCAGGATTGCCATTCATCGGGATTTGGTGACCAACTTGTTCTAGCTTTTCTAAGGCACTCGCCAGCGCTAGAGGATTGTGGGTAATTTGAGCAGATCCCTGGTCAGCCGCATATTCACGAGTGCGAGAGATCGCAAGTTGAATCAACGTAGCAGAAAGCGGCGCGAGAACAATCAAAAAGAGCAGCCCGATCGGGTTTGCCCCCCGGCGATCGTCGCGATAAACCGGCCCATAAAGCGCCCCAAAGGTCAGCATTCGTCCCAAAAAGGTGATAGCTCCCGCGATCGTGCCTGCAACCGCCTGTGTCAGGGTGTCTCGATTTTTAACATGGGTCAACTCATGCGCCAAAACGCCTTCTAACTCATCGGGCGAAAGCAAGTCTAAAATGCCCTGAGTCACCGCAACCGCCGCATGATTAGGGTCGCGTCCAGTCGCAAAAGCGTTGGGCGATTGAGTTGGAACAAGAAACACTCTTGGCATGGGAATCTCAGCCCGATCGCATAGCTTAGAAATCATGTCAAACAATTCGGGGGACTGCGATCGCTCGATCGGCTGAGCTGCGTAAGCTGCAAGGGCTGCTTTGTCAGAATAGAACCAGGAGCCAAAACTAGTCATTGCCGCAAAAATTAGCCCCAAGATCAGTCCTTGTTCATTGCCAACCAAGTAATAGCCACCCAGGACAAGAACGCCACTGAGTAATCCTAAGAGAGCAGCCGTTTTCAGTTCGTTAACCCCAAGCATGAGATTTCCCCAAAGTGTTTTAGACAGTAGTTGGTCTTAAGTTCTCAGATTTCGGTAAGCTTTAGACTCTATCCAATGAGAGAAAGCCGACTCTTTCGGTGGGGGAGTTTGAAAATGAGTTTCAAAGTAGGCTGTGCGATCTGGGCGTACAAGGGATGGGTGGGCGACTTGTTTCCTCGTGGGAGTCGATCGACTGATTTTCTCAATCTCTATAGTCGGCGGTTTACCACAGTGGAAGGGAATACAACGTTTTATTCAATTCCTGATGCCGAAACAGTGAGTCGCTGGGCACAAGAAACGCCTCCCGGATTTGAGTTTTGCTTGAAGTTGCCCAAGATTTTTACTCACAAGGGGCGACTAGAGCCAGCGATCGCGGATTCTCTCAAATTCTTGAATCACATGCAGGGCTTAGGCGATCGACTTGGGCCATTGTTTGCTCAACTACCGCCAAGTTATAGTCCGGCTCATCTAGATGACTTGACAAAATTTCTGCAAAGCTGGTCGGGTCAAGCTGCTTTAGCGCTCGAAGTGCGTCACCCTGACTGGTTTAGAGAGCCACATCAGAGTCGATTAAATGCCCTGCTCAAATACCTTAAAATTGGTCGAGTTCTTTTGGATACGCGCCCTATTTATAATGCGCCCGACGCCCCCCAAATCGAGTCCGAACGCAAGAAACCAAACGTGCCATTACAGCCGATCGTCACGGCTCCAATTTGCCTGATTCGATTTATTAGTCACCCTGACGCAGCCTTAAACCAGACATACCTTGACGAATGGGTTAAGTGGATTGAGCAGTGGCTTCCTGAAACACAAGTCTATTTCTTTGTCCATTGCCCAGTAGAAGAGCGATCGCCCCAAACTGCCCGGCACTTTCAACAGTTACTCGAACTTCAGAATGTCCCAATTCTTCCTCTCCCCTGGAATCAAATTCCTCAACCTTCGCAACAGCTTGATTTATTCTCAGGCTCCTGAGTCTAGGGTGTAGGCTGTTTAGTTCCATAGAGATCCCGACTTCTTTGAGAGGTGGGGATTTTTTTATGGTTGCATTCTGTTTTTTAGGAGGGCTATATCTTGAATTTTTGCTCGTTGTACAAAGAACAAGATCTTTCGTAGAAGGCGATACAGAATATTCAAAAACATCTGCATAAAGGTTAGCGATTCAACGTGTGATGAGAAGTTAGGAAAAATAAACTTCAAAGTTACAGAGGTCACCATGAATTCTACAATGCCGCAAGTATCGCAATTTAAAGCAGATAGTTACAAAGCTGTTTCCACAAAAGTTACCCGAAAAAGCTTATCTGCTTACTGGGTTATGCAAGATGGAAAACTTGCCTGTAAATGGATAATGCAATAGTCCAATTAATACTTTTTGACACTGAGGACACTTAGATGATTCATCATATTTCGATCGCCGTCAACAATCCCCAACACGTTGCTAATGTCATTGCTGAACTGTGGCAGGGGCAAGCCGTCCCATTCCCTGGTCATGAGGGGAGCTATGTTGCATTTGCTTTTGATTCCTATGGCACAGCTATTGAGGTGATGCCAAAAAGCCTCATCTTGAAGCCAGGTTTAGAAACGGCACCTGTTCAATTTTATGACTCCAATTTCAATACTCGCTACACGGCAACTCATGCAAACATTGCTGTTCCGATAAGTGAGGCAAAAATTTGGGAGATCGCCGATCGCGAAGGCTGGCGGGCCGTCCGATGCAGACGCGCAGGTCTCATTGACTTAATCGAGTTTTGGGTCGAAAACCAGGTTTTGCTGGAATTGTTGCCCCCAAACCTCATGTCAGAATATCTTGCGGTTGTGCAACCAGAAAGCCTGAAAGCGGCATTGAGAAGCCTGGCTTCATAAGACCTTTGACGGGAGACCTTAGATGAAAGACCAAAGTCCAAAGTCTAAAGTCCCCATTTTATTTACTGGAGATATCTATCGTGATTTCGTTATTGGATTATCAGAAAAAACGTCGATCGCAGAGCCTTTGGCTTTTATTGTTGTATCTTGCGCTGCTTTTCTATGGATTTGGCGTACAGATGTTGGAATCGTTTCTCAACTACCCAATGTGGTGGGATCTGGGCGCACGGATGAGTAATGTAGATTTTATCGCGGTTCGTCAGGTGCATCAGTGGCGTATTTTCCCACTTCTGGTAATTCCGTTGGCGCTGCGGGTTCCAGTGTCGATCGCGCTATTCTGGTGGCGACCGGCCTTTATTCAAGTCTGGATGCTGGTGGCTATTCTCGCTTTGCAGCTAATTGGATGGACATCAAGCGTTCGGATTCAAATTCCAATTCAGTTGGCGCTGACAAATCAAGGGTTTTCAAACGAGTTATTTGCGCGACTGATCACCACGGATATTTGGTTTCGGGTATTGCCTTTTGTCTGTGAAGTGTGGATTGGTTTGCTGATTGTGCGACTGATGCTTGGATTGGTTTATCTGTCTCGATCGACGAGTTCAATTCGATGAACTTTTGCTTCGATGTTGTCATTCTCTGCCCTCCGGCCTTTCAGTTCTAGAAGACTTTAAGAGAAGAGTTTTGATTCAAAGTTCTCTGGTAAAGAATGTGATCGAATTCGCATCGAATAGACAATTCAATGTATTAGTTGAATGTAAACCTGACTCCTTAAATAACTTCTACAACAACTTTTACAACAATGATTGATATTGGACTGACTCATATAGCGCTTCCTGTCTTGGAGATTGAACGAAGTATCAAGTTCTATGCCACCTATGCTGAAATGCAGGTAATTCATCAGCGTGTTGATGCAGAAACCAGCGTGGCAGTTGTTTGGCTATCTGATAAGACTCGCCCCTTTGTATTAGTCTTAATCGAGACAAAATCGGTGCAGCCTGTTCTATCTCCGCTGGCCCATCTCGGAATCGGTTGTAAAAGTCGTGAACAGATGGATGCTTTATGTACAATGGCGCGACAAGAAGATGTGCTACTTCAAGAGCCAAAAGATTCTGGGTATCCGATCGGCTACTGGGCCTTCTTACGCGATCCAGATGGGCACACGCTCGAACTGTCTTATGGACAAGAAATTGGGTTGACTGTTGAGAAGAGTGTTTAAGACTTGGAGTTGACGAACTAATCTTGTGACTTAAACCAAGTACCTGGCGCTTAATAAAGCAACCTTTTACCAAAGTTCAACCTGAAACGCTGATTCTCGTGTTGAGCAATCGCATTGGTTTTCCACTTGATTCAGCCATAACCATGCCAAAAGTTCAAATTTCGACCATCTCCTTGCCAAAAGTTCACAGTATGACTATAAGTTCTTCTTATGATTTAAGGAGGACATTCTTTCGGTCAAGCGATCAATTCATGAAAGTGAAGCTTCATCACATCAATCAGCGTTGCGTCAAATTAATTACTTATCTATTCACATTTTGCTCAGAGCCATCAGGTTCTACTAAATCTCTAACACTCACTGCATATTCCTTTGCTGCGGTTGCAAATGGAAAAGGAAATGGTAAAGCGCCATCATCGGCGGAGTAGGGATATCTGCTTCGGAGTCGATGAACCAGAAGAGCAAGCTGGTCGGGCTGAATACCTGGGTGATGAACAACCGTAACTTCTAATAATCTTGCATTAATATTAGGGTGGCTACCATCCTCTAATCGAGATTGTGAGATCTTTAGAGCATATTGCTCAGTCGTTGCAGACCTTCTTAGACTTAAGTAAAGAGGCTGTTCAGATTCGCAGATGTCTTGCCATCGATAAATTCTGCCTCTCGCTCGACTTCCAGCTTGTTCTCGACCCTTTAAGGAAGGTTTGACGATCGCGACAGGAGTTTCATTGCTGCTTCCTTGTAAGCGTAATCGGACAATCCATAGGCGATTTAGTTCATCAGCATCTTTTAGCTGAAGCGCCTTTAGTACCTTATCCGGCTGCAAACTAGGATTTTGCAGCCAGGATAGCAATCCTTTGCGCCGAGCATTTTGAGCCTCTGCCATAAAGCAGCATTGGGGCAGATCGTGTATTCGGATCAGTCTTCTTTACCTTTTTACGACTAGCAGGTTGCGATTGATTGTCGGTAGCTGAGGATTTGGATCTAGCAGGTAAACCTAAAAAATTGATTGATTTGCCAATTTGAGTGGCTTCACCAACGCGCTCCACGTGATACGTTGGGTTGGCGAGTAATGCGCTCGGATTCGGCAAACGAGTATCATCCGCCAGCAATGCCTCGATCGCGATCGACCAGCCAGCAGCTTCTCCTCGACGTTTTAGGGTTAATGGAAGAAAACAAAGCGGTTGCCGTACTCCATCCAACAAGCGCAATTCATTTCCAATGTAAGCGGTAAGCCCTCGATAGGGCGGACGTTCTAAAGCATTCACAATCCATCGACGCACGGAGAGATCATAGCAAGTACAATCCAATTGAACGGTGTTGGGCTGCACTGGAGAACTTTTGGAATGGGACGGTGCTAGATTCAATTGAGACTGCCGTCCAGTGGGCTGCCAACATGACTTGGAAGGGAATTGCTCCGATAGTGCAGATCCTTGATACTCTCTACGAGAAAGGGGTCAAAGTTCCGCTTTCAGAACTAGAAGAATTCTACTTTCCTTTTTGGCAACGCTCTGAAATTTTGCCTAAGTGGGACATTACAATCAGCCCAATATAACTGGTACTTCATTTAATTGCTGATCCCTAATGACTGGAACGGCACTTTCGAGGGCTTGGGCGAGTTGTCGGGAGTCTTCGTCGATCTTCTGGACAACGCCCTGACGATGCTCGAATTGGTAGATGGTGTCCCGCAATTGCTGGTCAAGGACGCGGCGATCGGTAATGACGATGACGCTATCGAACACCCGGTTGTTTTGGTCATCGTGGAGAGAAGCCAGGCGATGAGTCAGCCAACCGATCGTGTTGCTCTTGCCGCTGCCTGCGGAATGCTCAATCAAATAGTTATGCCCAACGCCATCGAGTCTTGTGGCTTCGGCGAGTCTTCGGACTGCCTGAAGCTGATGATGGCGAGGAAAAATTAGGCTCTCCTTTTTGAACTTTCGCCCTTCGTCGTCACGCTTTTCCTCAACTTGGAGGTGTAGGAAACGGGTAAGCAGATCGAGCAGGCTATCTCGCTGGAGAACTTCCTCCCAGAGGTAGGCGGTGCGATAGGTGCGTCCATTTGGGTCAGGTGGATTGCCAGCCCCACCTTCACAGCCCTGGTTGAAGGGTAGAAAATGAGTGGCATCGCCTGCCAAGCGAGTGGTCATCCACACTTCTTCGGTATCAACGGCAAAATGAACCAGAGTGCGCCGTTTGAATTCAAAGATTGGCTCACGCGGATCGCGGTCTTTGCGGTATTGGTGTTTAGCGTTCTCGAAGGTCTGTCCAGTGAGCGGATTCTTGAGTTCGAGACTGGCGATCGGGATGCCGTTCACACTGAGGGTTACATCAAGGGATTTGGCAGAATCGCGGTTTGCCGAAGGCAACGCTTCGCGAACGCTGTAGCGAAGTTAACGAGTAATACCGACGCAGTTAGCCGCGTATCGAGCCTCTAGGTCAGGGTTCAAACTATGTGCAGCTTTAAAGTAGGCGATTCGTAGGGTACGACCATAACATTTGAAGCCGTGGCGGAGGGTGTGGAGGGAGCCATAAGTATCCATCCACTTGCAGAGGTCGGTCAGAATTTGGGTGGCAGTATTCTCTCCATGAAGCGCTTCTAGCTTTGCCCACTCTTTGGGCTGGGTGGTGCGAATGAAGGCGATCGCTTCATCAGGAAAAATGGCACGGGTGCGATCGAACCTGCTCTTGACTTGAATATAGCCATGCGTCAGCAAGTGATTCTCAATCACGCTCTCAAAAGCGGCTTCACTATGACGGGCTTGGCTCATTTTTTAGCTCTCTTTGATTTGGCAATCTCTTCTAACTTGGAAATTCGTTTTTCTAAAACTTGAGCGAGAGTAAAACAAAACGGTTCTGGCTGTCTATGCTGATTGGATTTTAGGGCTTTCAATCGTTTTCGTGCATCTTTGATCGAAAGGTTGTTTTGTGTGCCAAGCGTTCCTTGAATTGCGGCTCTCCGAAAAGCAGTGAGGTCATGATGATCAAGCGCCAGCTTTCGGATAGTGGTCGCCGCAGCTTGATCGCCCTCTTTAGATTTAATCTCACCTCGTGAGTTGAAGAAAAAGCGAGTTTCGCAAGAAGATTCTAGTGGGGAAACAAACAAGTGCTGCTCGGCAGGAGATGGTCAATTCCCTTTTTGTTCGGCTCCGTAGGGTATCTTGGCTTTTGGGTTGGGTTTGGGGTAGCAGGCAACGAGGTTAGTGTATGAGACGGTTTCTTGTAAGGTGCAGTGGTCTTGAGGTTTGACATGTCCAAGATGACACTGACAAAGACGCGGATCTTGGTGATCGACGTAGCCATCAATTCTCATCCCCGTGTAAGCACACAAGCAGCCTTGCTCTTTTAACAAAGCCTCAGTTAGAGCTTTGGTAGCGCAATTGTCTTGACGCATCAGGTTGTAGCCAAAGTTAATGTCCTTTCCGCAACGAGTGCGCCATTCGGCCAGTTCACTTGGCTCACTCTTCTTCTGAATCCATCTCATCGTCTAAATCCACTTCATCTGCTAAGGCTTCAAGGTTGTTAATGCTGGCTTCTAGCCGAAATACTTCGGGATCGTCGCCGTGCTGCATGGTTCTTAATGTCTCAAGACGACTTCTAGCAAGGTCAAGTTCTCCTTCTTCCAGGGCATCTTCTACTAGGTTGATCTGGGCTTGGGTGGAGGCGTTGCGGGATGCGGTTCCCATCAAATGCTCCAGAATCCAGCTTGAATCTAACCCAAATCCCTGAAGCCCTTCTTGAATGGCTACGACTCGATCGCCCTCTTTGGCAATCAGGCTTAAGCCGGGTGGTTTGACTTCGCCCACAATTTGCGGTGAATGCGTGGTGGCAATGAATTGACAGTTGGGAAAAGTTTGGGTCAGTTTGGCGACGATCGTGCGTTGCCAGATCGGATGCAGGTGCAAGTCGAGTTCGTCAATCAGCACGACGGCTTTGCCTTGTAGAGAATTTTCTAAGATTGGGTTGGCTTGAGAGAGTCGTCGCGCCAGGTCGAGAACTAGTGCCAGAACGCTGCGTTCACCATCAGAAAGCTGACGGACATCCAGCGTGACACCTTATTTTTCGAGCATTAAAGTAGGTTTTCGTTCACGCACGACTCGTAAATTAGTACACCAATCTAAAAAGCTTGTTACAGTATTTTGTAAAACTTCAAGTCGCTCTTGAGCAGAAGGTGATCCTGAGTCTGCAAGCTCTTTTTGAACCATCCACCAAGTGATAAACTCCTGTAGACGTAACATACGAGGCTTGAGAGCCTCAACAAAAGCAACGGACTGATCTCCTGCTGCCATTTGGATATTCGGTTCTTTGCTATCAAAGAGCATTGAACGCCGAGTTGAGAAATAGATAACAAGTGGCTGCTCAGTCGCAGATTTTAGCGGGAAAAGAATGTCTGTACGATTAGGTTTTAGCTCAACGTCATGCTTTTTATCTCGGCTTACATAACACTCAAAAGGAATGCCAGAGGTTATAAAATTGAGTTGTACAGTCAATTTATTTCGATCGTGCATCACATCATCAATGCTAAAAGTTAGACGGATTTCTTCTGATACAGTAAATTCAGGTAGCACTCTTGAGAATGCAATTCTTATTGCATCAAGTACGGAAGATTTACCTACGCCATTGATACCTACAAGCAAATTCATGCCTGGAGCAACAAAATCGAACTTCACCTCTTGAAAAGCGCGAAATTGGTTAAGGGTGAGACTACTGAGTTGCATAGGCCTCCTTCACACGAATTTTCCCAGTAACGGCGGCTGAAATGAGAGCAGTACGACGTTCCTGTAAAAGCTCGGCGGTGTATTTAGTGACGACTTCCAGCTTATCAAGTTTAGCGATTTGAGCTTCAACATAATTGACTATTGCTTGTTGTTCTTGAAAGGGAGGAAGGGGAATTAGAAATTCCCCAACAATTTCAGTATTTAAGTTGTCCATTGTTGTCCCTACTGACATTAGGGATAGCCACGAGCCTGCAAATGTGTTGGTAAGCAATAAGACCAGGTACTTTGAGTCTAAAATTTTTGCGTTGGGTCGCACTCGAAGACTACCCGAACCACAGAGCCAACCGACTTCCTTATCCGTCACCAGTCCACACCGACCAATCTCGCCTCGGCGGGCAAGAACGACATCTCCAATCTCTAATCGGTGAACCGCCAAGTACTTTGCCATTATTTTATTTACAGTGACTCGATCACCTGGCACAATTCTTCCACTAGTCAGATGAGCAGGATTAATAACGGGAATTCCGCCATCTTTGCGATCAATGTAATCCTCAGCATGAAGCTGTGATCCAAAGGGACCTGTTTGCAAAGACTTGCATATTAACTTTAGCCTTCCCGTTTTCCAATTTCCAGGGAACATACCCAACCACTCAATCTTTGAATCACGCATTGGGACATCAAGATTCAGACCACGAGTGACGGCGTGGGTGATGAGGGCGCGGCGTTTTTCTGCAAGGAGTTGGAGGAGGCGTTGTTTGAGGGTGATGAGGGTGTCGAGTTTGGCGGTTTGGCGATCGAGGTATTGGGCGATCGATCGTTGTTCAGAGAGCGGGGGAAGTGGAATTAAAAGATTACCGATAATGTCCCAGTCTGCATGAGGCATCTTTACGCCAAACGTTGCAGCATTTACTTGATCAATAAATTCACTAGTGAGCAGCACATCAAGCAGAAACTGCCCGTCTAACTCCATATCAGGTTTCATGACGAGCAATTCAGTAGTACAAACTCCTGCTTCTTTGGCAAGGTGTGCTTTGGCGAGGTACGGGCGGAGCTTCCCAAACAAAACATCGCCTGATTCAAAGTAACTGACTATGCTTTTGCTTTCATCCTTGTCATCTAATAATTCAGTAGGTTGTTCTGACTTAATTAAGCGCCCTGTCCAAGATTCAATGTTTTCAAGACCTACATAGTTGTGTTCCTGTGAACTGCCAGTAGTGCGGAATGCTCTTAATCCAACAATTGTTTTGAGCCTTGCTATTTTCCATATATTCGGTATTTGCTCCAGCCATAATACACTCACAAGAACACCTCACAAATCGCTTTCCACTTCCCAGTCTTCCAGCTTCAGACCTTCTACACGGCTAAATTCTCCGGTGTTGTGAGTCACCAGCGTCAAGTTATTGGCTAGAGCGATCGAGGCAATTTGTAGATCGTATGCACCGATCGGTGTTCCAAGAGATTCGAGTTGAGCGCGAACGACTCCGAAAGTAGTTGCAGCAAAATCATCAAAGGGCAACGACACCAAAGCATTTTAAAATTCCCGTTGTCGTGCTAGCGTCCGCTCAGGATTATTACTCCGCATTGCGCCATAAAACAATTCAGCTTTCACAACCGAGCATACAAAAACCTGCGATCGCGGAACTTCCCCCATTTTTCGTCGGACATTAGAATCTGTTTGATTAAGGTAAACAATGCAAACATTTGTATCTAAAAGGTAAGTCACGCAATGGGTTCCCTCACATCATAAGGCGGCTGTGGATGGCGAATGATGGGATCGTCCGCTAAACATCCTGCTGTCTTCTCAAAAAATCCCGCTTCCCAACCTAACTCACTTTCGGATGTAGCTGTGCTTTGATTTGTCTCTTGGCGCAAAAACTCAGCAAACTTCAAAACTGTTCTCGCTTGCTCTTCTGGCAATGTTTTTACTAACTCATAAATTGTTTCTGCGGTACTCATAAGCTATTCTCCTAAATTGAACGAACGCTCACTTTGTGATCTGACTAGCATTGCAACGGTTATTAACTCGCGATCGGTAACTCAATATACTCACACAACGTCTGCGGTTCTGGAATGGGTAATCCCTCTTCCTGCATTGCCTCTAAGTGCATCTCGATCGCTTCCCGCATATTTTCCATCAGCTCCTCTACCGTGTCTCCAACGGTGACACAACCTGGTAAATCAGGAATATAAGCCGAGTAATTCCCCTCTGCTTTTTCAATCACGATCGCGTAACGCATCATTCATCCTCCAACTGAGCTTGCTTCCAAATACTCATCAACGTACCAATCGCCAGATCCTTCGAGAGTTTTCCTGGAACGGTTACTGTTCCTACTTTCTCTGAATGTTTAAACTGATGATGACTCCCTTTTGTCCTGGCTGAGTACCATCCATCTTCCTCTAAACGCTTGATCACATCTCAAACTTTCATGCAGTTACTCTGTCACCTCACGCAGCAGCCGAATGATTTCCTCTTCCATCTGCTTAATGTCGACATCAATCTCAGCCAACGGGCGCGGCGGCGTGTATTTGTAGAAGTGACGATTGAAATTGATTTCATAGGCACTGCGGATTTTTTCTTTGTCTGCCCAAGCATCATTCACATGAGGTTTTACCTCATCTTGAAAATAGCGCACAATCTCTTGAATGTTCGTATCTTCACTTTGATCGATCAACCGCACATTCTCAAAATCGCGCAGTTGTGAATCTGGCTCATACATCACCTGCGTATGGTCATCTTTCCAATCTGGAAACCAACCCCAAACGCGATCGATTGGATCATCTCCCTTTGTCTTACGTCGCTTCAGAACCACACCCTGAACATCTTTGTTTCCACCCATGCGCTCAGTGAATACATCCCGAAATAGCTTCCGCTCCGGCTTTTTCCACTTGCTGCCCCGTTGGTATAACAAATCATCCAGCAATTGATCAAACTCGTTCCAGTCCGTTCGCGGTTCTCGCCCTAGCTTGCGATCGATCGCCTGCACATCGTCTAGCAAATGCGGTATGGCATCGAGAAAGCGGCTTTTGCGATCGACCGTCATCTCATATAACAGCCGTAACGGACGCTCGATCGGCACTCGGTTATAGCCAAAATCCTCATTGTCGAAAATTTTGCTCGTCTCACTTTCGACGAATTTGCCGTATTCTCGCACCACGATCGCAGTGTCTTCTTCACCCATGTAGCGGCGTTTGTCACCTAAACTGCGGCGCATCGGCTGCCATCGGGCACGAGCATCAATCAGTTGCACTTTGCCTTTGCGGTGTGGTTGCTTGCGGTTTGTCACAATCCAAACATACGTTCCAATCCCGGTGTTGTAGAACATCTGCTCAGGTAACGCCACGCGCTGCTTCGCAGATACCGCAAGGGTCGCTTCTAGCCAATCCTTCTCGATTACCCATTTGCGAATCTCACTCTCGCCGCTACCCGCTCCGCCCGTAAAGAGTGGTGAGCCGTTGAACACGATCGCCAGTCGTGAACCTTGCTGACCCTGCTGCGGCTGATACGGCTCAAACTTGCTGATCATGTGCTGCAAAAACAGCAGCGATCCGTCATTGACTCCCGGTAATCCTGCCCTGAATCTTCCTGCAAACCCCTGTTTATCGTGTTCCCGTTGCACTGCTTTTTGTTGCTTCTTCCAGTCCACCCCAAACGGCGGGTTAGCTAGCAAATAATCGAAGCGATCGTCCTCATACTGATCATCGATTAGTGAATCCCCAAAGCGGATTTCGCCTTCTTCATTGCCCCGCATCAATAAATCTGAAGCGGCGATCGCATACGATCGGGGATTAAAATCCTGCCCATACGCATACAGCCGAGAATTCTCATTCATTTGTCGCAGATGTTTCTTCGCTTCTGACAACATCCCTCCCGTACCACAGGCAGGATCAAGCACGCGCCGAATGATGTTGGGCTTTGTCAGAACATCGCCATCAGGGGCAAACAGAATATCTACCATGAGACGAGTGACTTCACGCGGAGTAAAGTGGTCACCCGCCGTTTCGTTAGCAACTTCATTAAAACGATGAATTAAATCCCCAAACAGCAACCCCATTTCGATGTTATCGACTGTATTGGGATGCAAATCAATATCACAAAATTTTGAGACTACCAGATACAGAATGTTTGCCTCTCGCATCTTCTCAACTTCATTGGCAAACTCAAACCGCTCGAAGATTTCGCGCACGTTCTTAGAGAACCCTTCGATATAGCTGACCAAGTGCTTGTCAATGTTGTCGGGCTGATTGACTGACAGATCTTTTCCAGTAGGTTGGGTTTCACCGAGTTCAACACCAACCTACAAGTACAAAAAACGGAGGCTTCAGGAGTTTTGTCAGTCAACCAAGTTGTCGGGGTCACCCTTCAATTAGTTTTGCAGGAAGCCCAAAAAATCTCGGCTTGAAGAGATAATTGCGACATGGTTGCGTAAAGGGTGGAAGATTTGGACTCTCGCGATTGATAATAAGGCATCAATCTGCCGCTCCAGAATTCAGACATCCCCATGCCACAGCGGCAGACAGATGGCTAAAGTAACACACAATTTAATGTGCAAATCTACAACTTTTTCTACAACTTTTAATGGAGCTAAGCGGGTTCGAACCGCTGACCTCTGCAATGCCATTGCAGCGCTCTACCAACTGAGCTATAACCCCGATAAACTGCATTGTATCATGCCTTAATCTCGAAATTGAGTCAAGCCCTCTCCTAACTTTGGTAAGCTGATAAGCGGACTGTAGACGATCGCCCCCCAAATTGGCCCTTACCTTGAGACTTATGAGTGACACACCGCAAGATTTATCCAGCTTTGAGGCAGAACCAACCTCCCCCGATGTGGAAACGGCTGCACTCCTGCAATCTCTGCGGCGCAAAGAGGGCAGTTGGGTTGAGTGGGGGCAAGCCTGCCAAACCTTGCAGAAGTCGGGATACACCGCTCAAGCTATTTTTGAAGCAACCGGGTTTGAGCCGATTCAGCAAAACCAGATTATCGTCGCAGCCCAGGTGTATGCCTCGATCGCCAGCACCGGAGTTTCTGACTCCACGCAGGCTCACTTTCAGCGCAAAGGCAGTGATGTCTTGTATGAGCTACGGATTCTGACACAGGCAGAACGGGCCGCCGCCGCCGAGTTTGCCTTTGATCAGCAGTTAGATCTTGATGAAGCTAAAGAATTGGCGCGGGCTATTAAGGATTATTCTCGCCTTAGCAAGCCACCCGAAGACTTCTCAAATCATCCAGGAGATGCGATTGCGTTTCAGGTCTGGAAGAATGCTAAACAAAAGAGTGACTTGCAGGAGCGATCGCGCTTGATTGCTAAGGGATTGCGCTTTGTCCACAGCCAGTCAGCCCGAAAAAAAATTGAGCAACTGCTAACGGATTTTACAGTGACACCCAGCCGTCCGGCTCCCCGATTGCCCATTTATCGTCTGGAGTCGGATGAAGAACTACCGCGGATTTTGCCTGTGGTGGGTAAGTTGCCGTTGACGAAGGCTGATTTGCAAGTGGTGCCTTTGGTGGAGGAGACAGGAGCCTTTCAACTGGTGCATTTTTCGGGGACGGGGGCGTGGGTGCCGCTTCCAGGGTGGCAGGTGATTCGAGCGGCAGAAGATCCTGTGGTGTTGCTGTGTGATAGCGATCGCTTACCCCTCCCAACAGATGAAAAAGTTGAGGAAATGGTCGTGGTGGTCGATCGGGCCCAGCGAGATTGGGATGTGAGCGGCTACTTTGTGGTGGCCGAAGAGGAACAGTTGCAGATTCGCTGGTTTGAGGCGGCTCCGGAGGTTTCTTTGTTGGGCAGGGTGGTGTTAGCGATGCGTCCCAAGAAGGTTTTGGATGTGGGCTATGCCCAAGAAATGCTGACGCGACAGCAACGGGATGATTTTGAGCGGTGGGTTTTGGAGGAGTAGGGATGAGGGAGGAGGGATGAAAAAAGAGTTATGCCGCAAGTCCTTTGTGTAGAGAGCAATCTGAGAGTTGATGGTTAGCGTTTAGAACTTTTGTGCAATTTTGTCGCCAGATTATGCAAAAAATGCTTTCTCTGTCCCCGATCGCTGAGTTAAATTCCGTCGTAAATAGCGGAGAGATTGTTGCATTTAATGTGGGTTTTGATGAAACGGTTTATGTCTTGTTTGCTCTTGATCCAATCGATTACCGCACCGAACAGCCAGGAGGGGCAAGCTTTGCAAAAACGACTCCAGGGACTCCCCAAAATTATCGAGCGATCGCTTTTCAAAAAAATCGCCTAACACTTGACCTTAGCATTACAGGAGAAAAATTTAATATTCACGATATCCAACCGCAGGGCAAACGCATCTAAATTGCTTGAAGAATAGTAGTACTACCTCAGACGATGAGTACCGCTATGGGTAGCTAAACTCATTTTCAACAAGCCTTAATTACTGCTAACTTTCTCAATAAAGGGGGCGAAATAGCTGTTTATTGACATGATGCGTTTGCCCTGTATCCAACCGCTTTCTGCGAATGAATTACTGCTTGTGTGTGCCCGTTCTCACTATAAAGGCCCAAACAACTTTGAAAAGAATGGTCGCGTTTACAGCTTTAGTGGAGAGTTTAAGCGAGAGATTCTACTGGGTGATGGCATCCAATCGGTTCAGGCAACTTCAGATGGAATCATTTGGACTAGTTTTTTTGATGAAGGAGTTTTTGGAAATTTTGGTTGGAATGAACCAGTTGGATCATCTGGACTTACTGCATGGGACTCAGCAGGAAATAAAATATACGATTTTGAGCCAACGGATGACTTAGATTCTATATGTGATTGCTATGCATTAAATGTGGAGTCTGATACAGATGTCTGGCTGTATTACTACACAGAATTTCCACTCGTTCACTTACGCCATCAGAAGATTCAGTCAGTCTGGAATATGCCTATTGAAGGTAGTAATAGTTTTGCTGTTTTTGACAACTGTGCTTTATTCCGAGGAGAATATGGCGATCAAGATACATATCACTTGTTTTCTCTAAACAAAAACGGTAAGGTCAAACGCCTTCAGCAATTCCAATTGACAGATGAGAGAGGACAAAAAATCGTTGCGGAGCGAGTTGTTGGCAGAGGAAGTTCGCTATACATTCTCAGTCATGGATCAATCTATCGAATCGATGTGTCAAGTGTCGGAAAGGGCTTATAGTGGCAGTATAACAATTTGATTGGAGCGAACTTCTAAGAGATCATCAGTGATGTTGCAAAGGCTACTTACAGTGGCTCAACCGCAACGTTATCTTGCTTTATTGAGTTGGTTGAGGGGCGATTTGAGCGTAACGGTTTGGGTTTGGTATCCAAAGTTGTAGAACGGCAAGATTCGTGGGGCGGTTGGGTCAAACCGGAGGGGCGGTCAGAGTTAGATTGAAGTGACTTTCAATGGAGAACGATGCTTATGACACTGATTGTCCGAGATGCTCTTATCCAAGAGTTTAATGATGTGGCATTTCTCAGTGTAGAAGCCTATCGCGAGTATTCTCATGCTCTGACCTCGGACAATTGGAAAACCATGCAAACCAACTTGTTAAATGTGGCAGAGATCGCAAAGCAAGGACGATTAATGGTTGCTCAACAAGATCAAGCGTTAGTTGGGTCAGTTATTTATTGTCCTCCTGGAACGTCGGATAGTCGTCTGTTTCATCTGGGGTGGGCATCGTTGCGGATGTTAGCAGTATTGCCACAGTACCGGGGTTTGGGGATTGGACGGCAACTCAGTCAGGAATGCATTCATCGAGCAAAGCAAGACAAAGCGGAAGTGGTTGGCTTACATACAAGCGAGTTAATGGTAGCCGCAAGAAGGATGTATGAGGGACTGGGATTTAAGCAAGATATCGGGTTGCCCAGCCATTTTGGAATTCGGTACTGGCGGTATGTGTTGAGGGTGGCGGAGTCGTTACCAGCAGGATGACAAGTCGATCGAGCGGCAAACAAAAGATTCTGCACGATGCGATCGTATTGGGTTGCGGTTACATTCTCAGCAGGATGACTTTTTGAGAAGCATTGCAAGCTGGAAATTTGCGCCTATACTAAGAACATCGGTACTGGAATGGCGCAACCAGTAGGTGAGCTATGCAACTTCTTAGGCAGCTATCAGAGGCGTTTTGGGGACAGGAAGATTTTGGATGGGAAGATGCTTCCTACCCAGAAGAGTTTGATGAGCCAGAACAAGATTTGCCCCCAGTCGCTGCTCCCGATAACGTGGTGGCTTTACCCAGGGCGACCAGTCCTCCACAAGAATGTCTTGTGTTGTATCCGACGACTTTCGAGGAGATTCCTGAAGCGGTGAATGCCCTGCTAGAGCAGAAAGTGATCATTCTCAACTGTTCTAAGATGCGATCGTCAGAAGATGCCCAGCGATCGGTTGACTTTTTGGCGGGGGCGATTTATGCGATCGGCGGTCAACAAAGCCGCATCTGGAAAGATATTTTTCTCTTTGTGCCGCCGTTTGTGCAGGTGAGTCAGTGGCAGTCAGTCGTTCCGGTGCCGCCATTTGTGCCAGACTAAAAAGGGCACCGAGTTTTGTCCTCATTGCCGTTACGTTAAATCGACAGTTAACTTCACGTCGAGAATTTGATAAAACCGAAGATTGGTCGTCACGGTTTGATTCACAATCCTTTAGGTCGATTTGTTTTGCAGGTTTGCCACCTTAGTGGGATTTAGATAACCAAAGCTTAAATAAATAATTAAGGCTTAAATAATCAAAGCTTAAACCAGTGTTTGCTTGCGCTTAGTTGTAGCCTCATATACTGACGCTCATATTCATCTGCGGTGGGAAAGGATATGAGAGTCTCTCGACGACGGTTTTTGACCTTAGCTGGCGCAACAACGGCTAGTGTCACGATGGTTGCTCCTCTCGAAGCATTCTATGCCAGAGTAGCCAATGGTGACGTTTCAAGAGGAGTTGGCTTTGGCCCATTGCGTCCCAAATTGCCCGTAAACGCAGCCGAGTTGACCAACACAGTTTTGGGGGACTTGAGCCAAGAACCTTTGTTAGCACTGCCACCGGGATTTAGTTACCGGGCACTTTCTATTACAGGTCAGACGATGAGCGATGGTTCTAAGGTGCCTGCGGGACATGACGGAATGGCGGCGTTTCCTGGCCCAAACAATACTACACTCTTAGTTCGCAACCATGAATTGAGCACCTCTTTGCCTGCTGCTTACAACTATCCAGTGGTTGGCGCAAACCGATATTCAACGACTGCCTTGGGTGGGACAACCACATTAGTCGTTGGAAGTAAGCGCGAACTGGTTAAAGATTTCACCTCTCTGGCAGGCACAAGAACTAACTGTGCGGGCGGCGGCACTCCCTGGGGAAGCTGGATTAGCTGCGAAGAAACCTTCTCGACGACTATTAGCGCGAACAATGCGATCGTCAAACATGGTTACAACTTCGAGGTGTATGCTAACGCCAACAGTGGAATTGTGAATCCGACTCCTTTGCGAGACATGGGACGGTTTAGCCATGAAGCGATCGCGGTAGATCCCAAAACTGGATATATCTACGAAACGGAAGATCGAGGCGATAGCTGCATCTATCGATTTGTGCCCAGAGTCATCGAAGAAGGCAAGAAAGCAAAGCAGTTACAACTGGGTGACTTGCAAAAGGGAGGAACGCTGTACGCTCTCAAGATTAAGGGCAGCGAGAACTTTGCTTTAATTACCACAAACAACCCCAATCTTCCGGTGCCGGGCAAGGGGGGTCAGCCTGGACGCATCAAAGTTGGGCAAGAGTTTGAAGTAGAGTGGGTTAAGGTTGACAATCCTGACCCTGATTTTACAGATAACAATGATACGGCAAATAGTCTTGGCAAACCGGAGTCTGTTCGGGGGCAAGCGCAGGCTAAAGGGGCGGCAATCTTCTTTCGGGGTGAAGGCGCTTTTTATGGAAACAACAGAATTTATTTTGTTGCAACTCAAGCGGGAACTCCAGCCTTTGATAATGCCCGTGGCAATGGTCAGGTCTGGGAATACAATCCCCGTAAAGAAACGATCAAGCTGTTGGTGGAGGCCTCTTCGGCGGGCGATCTGCTAGATGAGCCTGACAACGTTGTGGTGACTCCTTTTGGCGATTTGATTTTGTGCGAGGATGGCGGCGGTGAACAATACCTGGTGGGCGTAACTAAGAAAGGGAAGTTATATCAGTTTGCCAAGAATGTTCTCTTTGCAAATAGCACTGACGCGACGCTCAAAGATCAGTTTGCTGACAATGAGTTTGCAGGGGCTTGCTTCTCCCCGAGTGGCAAAACGCTGTTTGTCAACATTCAAACTCCTGGCATCACCTTCGCGATTTGGGGGCCGTGGACGGGTCGCTAGACTTGAGTTGCAAGGGTTGCGATCGCTTTCACTAACCGTAAGTTCGATGCAGTTTTTTCGCGGCGGTGTTCACATCTTCTGCCCCCCAATTCTAGGGAACTTTTAGACAAGATTTCTAGTTCAAAGTCCCTTACTTGTGGGGAATTTAGGGGACGTTTCCAAGTTGCAACCGTAGCGGCGAGATTCATCGAATTTGCGTTTTTTTGACGTAGCGATCGCACCATTGCACCATTTCCCACAGCACATGACCAACGGCTTCGCAAGAGCGGTATCCGTGGTCTTCGAGGGGGAGAGAGACCCAGCGGACGGTTGCGCCGAGTCCTTTGAGGGCTTCGTAGAGGCGTTCGGTTTGCAGGGGGTAGGTGCCGGGGTTGCTGTCGTTTGCGCCGTGGATCAGGAGGAGTGGGGCCGTGATTTGGGCGGCGTGGGTGAAAGGAGACATCTGATTATAGGTTTCGGTGGCTTCCCAAAAGGTGCGCTGTTCTCCTTGAAATCCAAAGGGTGTGAGGGTACGATTGTATGCACCACTGCGGGCGATTCCGGCTTGGAATAGATTCGTGTGTGCTAACAGATTTGCTGTGGTGAATCCGCCGTAGGAATGTCCGCCAATACCTAAATGATTGCGATCGCTCACACCTCGATGAACCAGATAATCAATCGCTGCTTCAACGCTAGAGATTAACTGTTGTAAATAGGTGTCATTGGGTTCTGCATCGCCTTCACCGACGATCGGGAGACTGGGATCATCCAATATTGCGTAGCCTTGAGTCAGGAGAAATAAGGCAGAAGCTCCGTAGGGACGGCTAAAGGTGTTTTCTGCGGTGGTCATTTGTCCGGCTAGGGTTTTATCTTTAAATTCGGCTGGATAGACCCAGAAGATTGTCGGCAGCGGCCCATCTCGACTCGGATCGTAGCCCGCAGGCAGGTAAAGTTTTGCGGATAGCTGTACGCCGTCGGCTCGTGAATATTGCACCACTTCTTTGTGAATTCCGGCAAACTGGGGCGCGGGGTCAGCGTAGGTAGTGAGGGGGATGGGCTGACCTGTGGTAGGGCGCAAAAAGTAGTTGGATGGTTCTATTTGGGACTGACGAACGGTAATCAGGGCCCCGTCATCTAGCATCGTGACGATCGCCTCAAAGTAGGGAGCCTGACACTGCCACAATCGTTCGGAAGCTGCGGTTTGTAAGGCTCTGCGATCGAGAAAGGGATAGATGCCGTCTGGGGAAGCGCCTCGACCTGAGAAATAAAGCGCATTACCATCGGGCGTAAATTGCAGAACGCTCCGGTGATACGTTCCGATCGTCGTCATCGGCATTCCAGGATCGCTGTATTGGTCTTCGGAACTACGCTCGATCAGCAGGTGGGCTGGCTTGTCGGGTTGAGCGGGATTAAGCTGCCAGAGGCGCAGTGTGCGGCTGTCGTATTCTTTTTCCCAGGCGAGAGCTACGTCTTCTCGTCCCCAGAGGATGCGGCGAAACCGAAATGCTGACTGCCAGAGGCGTTGGGGCGCGCTGTCAAAGGGGGCATTGAGTTGAAATAAGGCATCTCGAAACGGGACTTTCTGGGTAGGATCGCCGTCGTCCAGTGCTTCAATCCAGTAAACGGTAGAGGGTCGATCGCTGCGCCATCCGGTGTTTCTGCGGCCGGGTCGTACTGCGTCAAATTTTGTGGAAATGCTATCTGCTAATGGCAAGTCTGCAATGTCTTGAACAATCGTTCCGGTCTCGTCTAAAACTTGAATCTGACAGGGAAATCGGGACACTGGAAGCTGATAGGAAAAGGGGCGCTGCAGCGTTTTTAATAGAATAAATTTGCCATCGGGTGAGGGAACGGCTTCTTTGATCAGACTGGGTTTTACTAATCTCGTTCGGGTGCCTGCGATCGTAACTTTCTCTAGCGTAGAAGTTAAATAATACTCAAACAGGCTTTCGTCGTGAGCATTTTGCAGCAGATTGGTGTAAGTTCGATTAGCACTTTTGCGTCCTAGATTTTCTTGAATAATGGGGCCGGGTGGAAGAATTGGCTCGATCGGGGGGGCGGGTCGATCGCCTGGAATCATTTTACAGAGCAGCGATCGGTCGTCCATCCAGCGGTAAGGCGTTCCGTAAGTTGCGTTGAGAATCGGTTCCGTTAAGCGTTGAGGAATGCGTTGTAAAAGATCCATCACCCACAGTTCCAATCCCGTTTCTTGGACGAGTGCGAAGGCGATTTTTTGGCTATCTGGTGACCAGCGTACAAACCCAATTCCTGCATGATTTGGAAGCGCGATCGTTTCGGCAACCTCATCCAACAGCAGTTTTACCCGCAGACTTTTGTAGGGACTGTATCGAGCAGGCGAATTGAGTTTGGGATTGATCCGAAAGCCCGCGATTCCGAGTTCGGGTTCTGCCAATTCTGACAGGGGACGCAGCGCAGAACGCTCTAACTCGATCAGCCACTTGTGATCTGGAGAAATCGAGACGGCGGGAGACAGTGGGGCATTGAGAATTTGTGCGATCGGGTCAGGGGGAGATTGCCAGATTTGCTCAACAGATCGGGTCATGGGGAGGTGAGGAGTGAGGAGTGAGGAGTGAGGTGAATTTGTTCAGACTACCAGGTTACACGCTATTTTCTAGAACCTGCACTCCAGCCTCGATCCAAAATGGTGACTAGATTCACCAAATCTTTTTCGCTGCGGTGTTTGGCGCTTCTGCCCCCCAAGCTGCCAATTCTGGGGGACTTTTAGACAAGATTTTAGCGGTGCTGATTGGACTAAAACTCAAACTGCAAGCCTGTTTTGACAAAGAATCCATGCAGGCTGAGATTGCTCTGGCTTTGGGCAAAAACTCCAGGACTGGCGGCATCCACAAAGCGAATATTGTCCATCACATTGAACCATTGTTGATATTCATAACCCAGGCTGAGATTGAGTTTGGCAGACCTGCTCAAAGGTTGAACCCAATCTAACCCGATCGCCAGATCCACCACGGGAACCGTTTGATTACGATCGCGCCCCAGATCAGCAATCACATCAGCACCATTGCGATCGGTTTCTCGAAAACTAGACGACTGTTTGCCAAACAACAAGGCCGCTGACCCTCTGGTGAATAAGCTAAATCCGCCGCCCATCAGCACTCTGGCTTCTACTCCCAATCGGGGGCCAAATCCGCGAAAGTCGTTGGTCATGTCCAATCGGCCGTTGGTGTAGTCGCGCCCGTTGTAGGTGACGGCCATGGATTGGTGAATGTCTGAGAAGCGCAAGCCTGAAAACAAACGGACTCCCAACCCTCTGCCCACTTTGAAGTTGTAGGCTAACTCTGCATCGGTGACGTTGTAGTTAAATTTGGCTTTGGCAGCCGCAGTTTCGGCAGAGTCGTTTTGCAGGGGGTGAGACGGCGTTGAGAAAAGAAATCCGTTGGCGGGGCGACTGGCACTGGCGGTTCCATCGGTGTCGAAGAATGTGTGATTACCTCCGATTTCCCAGGCGGTGTTTTGAGGACGATAGCTGGCTCCGATTCTGAGTGCAGTTGCCTGATCGTACTTCACCGTCGCGAGTTGTCCACTGGCTGCCAGGGCGGTTCCGGGATCGACGATCGCAAAGTCCAGAGAGGTTGCTGGATTGACTCTCAAGAACATCGGTTGGGCATAGATGGTTAACGCTGATGGGCGATCTTCAGGGACGGTAATCGCGGCTTTGGGCGCATTTTGGGCAGGAGAATTAGACAATTGCTGTTTGAGTGTATCAATCTGTTGTTCTAATTGCTGTTGGCGTTCTTCCAAGCGTTGTAGTTTATTTTGCAGCGTGTCATCTGTACTGTTTTGGATTGGTTCTACAACAGGTTGCTCAATTGTCGGAGATGCTTGTAGATCGATCGCTTGAGTTGAGAAGACTCCAACAATTTCAGGTTTTGCAATCGATGATACTGCTGGCGTTGACGGATTTGATTCCGATACAATCGTATTTAGCGTTACAGGTTTTTGATCTGAAGTTTTGATCGATTCCCTTTGAGTTGAAAATTCTGCGATCGAGGTGGTTTCTACCGTTGGAGTAGAAGATAATTTTTCTGGCTGAGTCGATTCGATTTGAGGAGTCGAGAATTCTACTTTTGTCGTTACTTCTACCGTAGGCGCATCGGTTGGAATTGGCTCTGGTTGAAAAGATTGGGCTTGAGGTAAAGTCGCGATCGCGGGTGATGGCTGCACGTTTGTAGAGTCTTCTGCATGAGCAAGACCTGGCACAGCTCCCATTAAAGCGGTCAAAGTCACCGTTAATCCTAAATTATGTTCTTTCACGTTTCTCCTCACAAATTCGGTGAATGATGGTCGAAATTCTGAATCAACTGCACCCTAATTTGATCAGCCCGGAAAGTTGCCGTAAAGTTCACCTTCCAACGCCAAGCGACCCCTTGCGGGTATCTCAAAGCGATCGCCTGCTGCAATCACTTCTCGCAACGATTGTTCTAGCGTCGGACTCAAGAAATCTTGCAGATTGGCATTGATGAACGGCAGCAAATTCTCTTGATCTTTGGGACTGGGGTTTGTATTGCGAACGACGACGATCGTATTGCTTGCCCCCACTTCAAATGTGTCTAACTCCTTGCCACCAAATAGAGAACCATCACCCAACAAGCGATCGGGATACTTCACGCCCAACAAAACGTTGTTTCCGGCTCCACCCAACAGCGTGTCTTGACCAAACGTTGTAGAACCCTTAGCCGAACTGCGATAAGCCAGATCAAACTGATGAGGCAGCGTGTGCAAAAAGTTGTGGGAACTGATGCCAAAATCAAAGCTGCTGTCGGTGATATTCAGATTGAGATTGACGGTGCCATTGACGATCGGTAAAACAAGCGTCGCATTGTCTCCCAGCATCAAATCTGATCCCGCATCGCCGCTCATCACATCATTTTCAGCGATCACGGTATTGGCTTGATTTCGATCGAGATAGTTAATGCCGTACTGTTCATTAAACAAATCACGAATGTATGCTTTGACATCGGTCACCAGCGTATTCAGGTTATTTCTCAGCAGTGCTTGATCGCTTGTCTGAATCGTTACCAACGGCGTGATCAAATTACTGTAGCCGCCCATTATCAAATCATTGCCGTTTCCGCCATTCATCGTGTCATTGTTGAGAACCAGATCAAAATCTTTGAAGTTGGGACGAACCGCTTTAGGTGTGCGATCGAACCCATAGTTCCAGAAGCTACCTCGCTGATAACTTAACGTATTCAAAATCGGCGCAAAGATCGTCGAATCTGCCCCCAACAGCTT
The DNA here is from genome assembly GCF_052939515.1 of Phormidesmis sp. 146-33. Classification (NCBI taxonomy): domain Bacteria; kingdom Bacillati; phylum Cyanobacteriota; class Cyanophyceae; order Leptolyngbyales; family Leptolyngbyaceae; genus Phormidesmis; species Phormidesmis sp. 146-33. Next base: position 23,608 of record NZ_JBJPHU010000041.1, on the reverse strand, counting down.
GTCATCTCCATCGCCGCCATTTAGAAAGTCATTGCCCTGAGAAAGCGTGTAGGAAGAGTTGACGCTACCCACAAACGGATTCAGCAAAGTATTAATCGTGTTGTTAAAGCTGGCGATCGATTGTTTGAGCGTATTCACAAATCCATTCACCGCGTCAGCATTTCCCGGTTGCCGAATCACGAATGGACTGTAGAACATTGCATTGTCGCCCATGATCAGATCCCGATCGCCGTCTCCATTGATCGTATCGTTGCCGATTGCGATCGTTCTGGCGGTCTGACCCTGGCTAAATGCAACTTCTAAATCATGCAGGTCGTAATTTAAGTGATACAAAGCGGTCGTGAGTTGATCGAGATTTTGGTCGATCGCGCGGTTGCCTGTACGAATTGGCATGAAGCCTGCATAGTTGTCACCGACGATCGTATCTTTACCCGCTCCACCCCTGATAAAATCATTGCCTTCGACCAGATCGAGATGATTGCTCAAGTCTGGAATCAGTGCCACCAAAGACTGGAAGGTTTGAGTTTGGGATCTGAGGGGAGCGACTGGAATCGCAGAACCGTCTAAAACCACCTGCGGCGAAAGGGTGAGCGTCGGCAACAGTCCATAATTCATTCTGGGTGTGAGCGTCAGATTGGGCGTGAGAATCGTGCCATAGCTGCCCAACACAAAATTGAGTCCCGCCGCTTGCTCAATGATGTGATAGCCACGTTTAACCGTGGGAACTTCGGTGATAAACGGCTCGATGTTATTCGTATTATCTCCGATGATAAAGTCGTCATCAGCGCCTCCATTCATCCCATCATTTCCAGCGTTGCCTTCCAGATAATCACTGCCAGCGTCACCACTCATTCCATCGTTGCCCCGCTGACCAAACATCGAATCATCTCCATTACCGCCGCTCATGCTATCGTTGCCATCAGCAAACAGTTCGATCGCTTGCACTTGAGTAGTTACACCACCGTTTGCGCTCGTCAGAATCAATAGATCAGAAGTCTGGAAGTTAGCATTAGAGATTGTATTCAGAGAGGCGGTCATTTTTCCGACATCTGTTAATAGTGCGTTGCGATGCCAGGAACCGTTGCGATTGAGGCGAGGCGTTCCGTCTGGGTTATATTCGCGAGTGATAATACCGACATCGCCTAACATGAAATCTTGACCGTTGCCGCCCTCCATCCAATCGTCACCTAGCTGACCATACATTTCGTCATCGCCAGCATCCCCACTGAGCGCATCGTTTCCTCGCTGCCCCTGAATAATGTCGTCACCAGCGCCACCGTGCATTAGATCATTACCACCCATGCGATCGACATCATCAAAGCGCACCACATCGCGAATCACATCCGCAAAAGGAGCCGGGTATCGCTGCCAACTCGCTCCCAGGGGACGACGGGTAATCATACCATTGTCGCCCAGCATCACGTCAGCGTTATCGTCACCATTCATCGTGTCATTCCCATCAGCGCCACCGATGATATTGTGACCCCCGATCATATCGTCTTCACCCGTGCCACCACTCAAGTAATCATTTCCCTGTTGTCCGAGGAGAATGTCATCGCCCTGATTGCCGTAGAGGGTATCGTTTCCAGCCGCCGCAGCTAGACCAATGTCGATTGAGAAATAGTTACGATCGCCAGGAAGCGCTTGATAGATCTTGCCGTGATCGCCTAACAGCAAATCGCTGCCCAAAATTTCTGCACCATTGGTGACAGACGCAAATTGCTTGAGAGCCAGACCGTTGAATAACCAAACACTGTTAGCGCCTGAATTATTTCGCCAAAACACATCCGCCTTGCCATCTCCATCGAGGTCAGCGATCGTGCTTGTCCAGTCGATCGACACATTGTAGGGAATCGCGGCAAAATCGAGTAGTTTCAGACCATCCATCAGCCAGACAGACACCGCACCCGAACTGTGTCGCCAGAAAATATCATCCTTACCGTCGCCATTAAAATCGCCCAGCGTCGATGTCCAACTCGTCGGCACATTGTAGGGAATCGCGGCAAAATCGAGTAGTTTCAAGCCATCCATCAGCCAGACGGACACCGCACCCGAACTGTGTCGCCAGAAAATATCATCCTTACCGTCGCTATTAAAATCGCCCAGCGTCAATGTCCAACTCGTCGGCACATTGTAGGGAATCGCGGCAAAATCGAGCAGTTTCAG
>NZ_JBJPHU010000041.1:0-21342 GCF_052939515.1 Phormidesmis sp. 146-33 | reverse complement strand
GTTTCAGACCATCCATCAGCCAGACAGACACCGCACCCGAACTGTGTCGCCAGAACAAATCATCCTTGCCGTCGCCATTGAGGTCACCGATCGCTGCGTTCCAGTCCATCGGTACGGCGTAGGGAAGTAAGGCCGCATCTTGCAGGGTCACCCCATCGAGTTGCCAAACTGCGATCGCGCCAGAATTGTTGCGCCAGAGCAAGTCATCTTTACCATCGCCGTCAAAGTCTCCCGATTTGGTAAAACTCCAATCAAATCCAACAGGCGTTAAGAAGCGACTTCTCAGCACGTTAACGCCATCCATCAGCCAGACGAGCGTTCTGTTATCGACCTGATTGCGCCAGAAAATATCACGCTTGCCGTCGCCATTAAAATCGCCTGTCGCTGCAACGATCCAAGTCGGGTCAAGGGCTTCTAATCCATTGTCTCCATACAGCGCGTCAGCCTCCGTTCCGCCGAGCAGTTGATCGTTGTCCAATCCGCCATAAATTTCGTCGCGCCCGCCTAGGGTAGGATCGGTCGTCGTGAGAAAGTCGAGTGTAGCAAGGTTGCTGTCAGGGCCGACTACTGTATCGCCCGCAAAAGCATAATCAAACCGCCCATTGTCACCCAAAATTTTGTCGTCGCCTTTGTCTCCATAAATCAGATCATTGGCAAATCCACCCGCGATTAAATCATTGCCCTGATTGCCAAAAATCGTGTCGTTGCCGCCAATTCCAGAATCGATCGTTTCGATTAGCCGAACAGCGCCCCCCGTGAGCACAATTCGTCCGTTATCTCCCAGTAAACTATCGTCCTCAGTGCCCCCTGCGATCGTATCGTTTGCAGTCCCGCCCAAGACAAGATCGGTGCCCTCGTTGCCTGCGATCGTATCATTGCCGCCCAGTTCAGGATGGGTGGTTTGAATCAGGTCGATCGTGATCAGATTGCCGTCCAGCGTGTAATCTAGCAATCCGTTGTCACCGAGAATACTATCGTTGCCCTGGTTGCCCGCGATCGTGTCGTTGCCAAATCCACCTATCAGAATGTCGTTGCCGTTGTTACCCTCGATGCGATCGTCGCCGCCTTGATTCGGGAATCGAGTTTCTATCTTTTCAGTGATGTTAGCTGCGTTGCGAGTAATGTAAGCATTGTCACCCACAATTACATCATCTCCATCGTTCCCCGTCAGGTTGTCGCCAGCGATTCCAGTTGTATCACGACCACCCGAACCGCCGATGATCATATCCTGTCCACCGCCGCCTGTGATCGTGTCTTGTCCGCCAAAATCAGGATCAGTCGAGAAGATATTGTGAGGGACATTTCCTGACAGAATTACGGTGCCATTGTCGCCTAGCAGAATGTCATTTGCGTTGTCAGCACCGCCTGAAATCTGATCGTTTCCAGTTCCCCCTAACACAACGTCAGCATTATCGCCAGCGTTAATACTATCATTGCTACCTCTATTGGGATCAGTGGTATTTAACTGAACGATCGTACCCGCATCAAACGTCATCTGTCCGTTGTCACCGATGATCAAATCAGCACCCGTTCCCGCAGCGATCGTATCGTTGCCTGTGCCGCCCAGTATAATACTCGTGCCCTCGTTGCCCTGGATCACATCGTTACCGCCTGCGTCAGGAGCGATCGTTCTCACCAGCGTCAGATTACCATTGCTGTCAAAAGTGACTTGACCGTGATCTCCTAACACGCGATCGTCGCCTAAATTCCCAAAAATCCTGTCGTCGACCGCTCCTCCAAAAATCAGATCATTGCCGACATTGCCCAAAATCGTATCGTTGCCGTCTCCCGTCGCCGGATTGCTCGTCGCGCTGGTCACCCGTCCCGCGGTGAAGGTCAACGTTCCGTTATCGCCAAAAATAAAGTCCGCCGCTCCATTCAGCGTATCCAAATTCACGACTTCACGAGTCACCGGATTGATGCTGGCATTGTCACCCGCGATCGCGTCATTTCCTGCCCCGCCATAGATGTAATCGGTCTCGTCCACAACACCCGCTTGAGAACTGCCCCCAATCATCATGTCGTCACCGCCCTGCCCATAGAGCGTATCTTGACCACTGCCGCCTACAATCAAATCGTCTCCACCTTTTAGAAGAAATAGCGCCTCGACCTTCTCAACCACATTGGCTGCGTTGCGCGTGATATAGGCGTTGTCGCCGTAAATAATGTCATCAAAACGATTGCCAATCAGCGTATCGCCTCCGTTGGGAATGCCCGTACGATCGCTACCGCCCGAACCGCCGACGATAATATTTCTGACGCTGCCTCCGGTAATAAAGTCTTTCCCACCAAATTCCTCGTCTTTAGAAAAGATATCATTTGCCTGAGTACTGCCGTCTGCACCCACAATCACACCATTGTCACCCAGCATGATGTCAGCGATGTTATCCGTTCCATTCGTAATCGTGTCATTACCTGTACCACCCAGAATGATGTCGGCTCCATCATTTCCTAGAAGCGTATCGTTGCCTCCATTTTCAGGAGATAGTGTTTCAACCTGAATCACCGTCCCGTTGGCAATTTCAACTCTTCCATTGTCACCCAGAATGATATCGTCTCCACTGTCGCCTGTGACTTCACTATCATTTCCAGTACCCGCCACCAGGATGTCGTTACCCTCCTGACCCCGAATGATATCTGCTCCCCCGATCGCCGGATTAGTTGAAGCAATCACCTCCACGCCAGCCCCCGGCCTTGTGATCTGTCCATCGTCGCCAAACAGAATGTCGTTCCCGGTATTGCCTTCCAGGTAGTCGTTTCCACTGCCGCCGAGTAAGCGATCGTTGCCCGCTTGCCCGTAGAGAAAATCATTATCGCCGCCGCCAAACAAGGTGTCATCGCCCGATCCGCCGCCCAGCGTTGCCACTCCCGTTGTCAAATTAACAATGCCTTCGTCACCCAACAAATAATCGCTGCCAGCCCCCCCGCTTAGTGAGTCACCGCCCACACCGCCGTAAAGAATATCGCGACCGTTGCGCCCTTCTAAAACATCGTTACCCAGTTCGCCATAGAGCACGTCATCGCCCTCTCCGCCGCTCAAAAAGTCGCCTGAATTGTTGGGGTCAAATCTGGTTAAATCGATCGAAGTTTCACTGGTACGATCGCCATACAACAAATCTCGTCCACCGTTGCCAAACAGGTCATCTCGACCCGCCCCACCATAGAGAAAATCATTGGAACTACCGCCCACAAGCTCGTCGTCGCCCTCACCTCCATAGAGAAAAGCAAACCCCGTTCTCACCAAATCGATCGTGGTTTCGGCGGTCAGCAAATCGTCGCCAGCCTGACCATAGAGGCGCGTTTGTCCCAGTCCTGCAAAGAGGCGATCGTTGCCTTCGCTGCCTACTCGCGGAGGAATGGCGGTTCCTGAAGATGTAAACTCACCCAAACGCGCATCGGGCGCAAAATCACCCCACAGTTCTGACTCTGCCAACACGTTTGCGGCAAGCTCAATCACATCATTTCCCGCGCCGCCTTCCGCGATGATTCGCCGAATTCCTTTAAATTCTTGAGTTCGCCCAAAGGCAGACACAATAACAGTTTCGCTACCAGAAATGCTGTCGTCAGCGTCCACATGTTCGACTTTAAAGATTTCTGAACTGTCGGTGATTTGTCCTGGAATCTGACGATCGCTGGCAAATCGTCCCAAATTTAACCGCAAAACGTCGCTGCTAATGCGAGTTGCCAATCCCCAGTCTGTGCCGTCTGGAGCCGGAAGATCGTAGTTGATGACGGTGCGATCGAATAGGGTTCTTTCGATTGGTTTGGTCGCGTCTACGCCTGCTGTGCCGCTGCCGATCGCCTGAAGTGTGAGCTTACCGCTGCGGTCAAATGTGCCATTAAATGTGCTGTTGGGAGCCACGGTGCGAATGTTGGAGTCGAGACGGCCTCTGAGCGTGAGGGGAGCGGATGAAATTGGATTTTCTGCCCCCAACGTGCCGCCGACCACGAATCCTAAGTTGAGATTTAAGTTAGAACCGGGTTTGAGATTAAATCCGGCGGTCGGAGTCGCGCCACCCGTCAAACTCAATCCTTTTGCACTGTAGCCAAACCCTAACTTTCCTTGAATTTCGACATCGCCACCGAGTCTAATAGGTACGCCTGGAGAAAGAGAAACGGGCGCAGAAGGCACCTTAAAGCTATCAATATCAATGACTGGAAAATCGAGGTCAAGTAGTTTTGCGGTGTCCTGCCCGACCCACAGTTTGAAAGCTTCACTTGCGGATAATATGGGTAAGCTCAATCCCAATTTGTTGAATAATGGAACAACCGTTTGCAGCCCATTAATTTGAGCTAAATTGACCGTTGAAGAAAGCGAATTAGTCGGCGTTGCATTTTGTAGAGCTGTTCGGCTAACAGTGGGAGAAGGATTACTTAAATTGAGTTTGACTTCACCCTTGAGAATCGTGTAGCTGCCTGTTGGTGCGATCGTAGCCAGTTGATCCAAATTGCCGTAGGCTGCTAAAAAGCGGTCTAAATTCTGAAAAGCGGCTTCTGTAACCCCTGTTAGGTCAAGCGGAGAGGCAGCTTCTAGTAGATCAATGAGTTTAATCGTCGTGCCCGGAATTCCTTCGCCCAGACTGTCTAACACAGGTTGAATAGGCTTGAGAATTTCGTTGATTTTAGCCGCGATCGAATTGGTTAAATTTTTGAGGCTGGAGAGGTCGATCGCAATCTCTCTAAAGCTAACATCAAACTTTTTGAAACTAAGCGTTGGCTCTAGATCCCAGTTGAGATTTAGCTGCGTTCTGAGCGTTGGAAAATTACTGGACTGACTGTTCAAGTTGAGCTTGATTTGAGTGCCATCCAGTGAATTTTCGGTCAAAGTTGGATTTAGCTTAAAGCCTGCCCCTTCTGTCTGAATGTCGATCGCCAACGACTCATTAAAGTCAGTTCCCGCATCTGAAACTTTGACATTTAATAACCCAAACTTTGCGTCTGTATTGTTGAGCGTATTCCTTAAATCAACCCCAAAATTAATGCCGATTTCTTTAGCATCCGACAAGTCAAGATTGAATTGATTATTGATTAACCCAAACTTTAGCCCAAACTCATAGTCCACAGTCGGAGTCACTTGCAGCGCATTCTGAAACTTGAGGGCTGCGTCTGTCCCCATATTCAAGCCCAGATCTAAACTGGTTGCTGTGGGGTTAGCGATCGCTCTTCTCACCCGCAGGTCGATCATAAAATTACCACTATTGGTAATACTCAGAGGATTGCTAGTCACCGTTCCGCCAAACGCTTGAGCCACTCTAGTCTGAATGTCTGCAACGCTAGAGGCTCCAACCAATCCCGTTGTCAACGCTGTCCGAAAGGTGGAATCAAAAAACTGCGTCGATTGAGTTAATCCTGTTCCCAAAACTGGCAAGCGCGAACCCGTAACTTGATCAAGTCTCGTTTGTAGCGTTGCCAGAAATGTGTTAAGACCTGTGGCGATCGTATTCACCTGACTATTAGAAACGGCGGTATCAAAGGTATGTCCATAGGTGGCGATCGTCGTAGCATCAAACGCCAAACTTGCCGCGATCTCACCCGTTTTAACTTCCAGATTCCAGTCTCCGCCGCGCTTTGCGCTACCCGTCCGATTATTAGAAGCCGCAATATCAGCCCCAATGACGTGACTCAGCGTTTGAATAAAAGCATTGCCCGTCTCGCCCAGTGCCACATCGCAGCCATACAGCAACACATCCGCACCTTGACTCAGGTGAGCGTTCCAACGTTGCAGCGCACTACTGTAGCGGCTTAACGTATTCAAACTCAGATCCGTCGATCCCAACTGCAACCTGCCCGCGCTCCCGTGGGAAACAATGTGAATCGCAGACACGTCCTGAAATTGAGACAGCACTTGACTAATCTGAGCCACGCCATCTTGAGTTGCATTAAGCAAAAAGACCCGATCTGCTTTAGCAGATATCGCTTTGAGATCGCCCGCCTGCACGCCACCCATCAACGCTTGAAAATCGGACACGCCTGCATCCACAAATACCAGCGATGAAGCAGATTTGAAGGGAGTCGGATCGCTAAAAGTATTTTGTACTAAAGGATTGGACTCTGCAAGAGCCGATAGGAACACAGACGAATTGGAAAAGCTCATAATTCCTCTACACGATCGCAACGCAAACGGTTAGCAAAAATGCCGACTGGCATCGCCTCAAAAGCACCCCCTGTCTCAGCACACACCCACAATGTTTAGTCCATTGCTTTTAGTCCATTCACCAGACTCACAGGCAAAGGACTGACTCGCTCTACCAACCACTTCTGAAATAATTTTTCTTGTAGCTCTTGCTTTAAAGCACTTTCTAAAACCGCCGGATGAAACTGCTCAATCCGAAAAAGACACCACTGCCCCTCAAGTTGCAGCGGCCCGATCGAGTCCCCCACGGCTGAGGTGGCGATCGCTTCTCGCAAATTTTCTGGCAGTTGACCATAGCGCACCGACTTGCGCCAGATCGAGACTTTGTTTAGATGATCTAGCGCGTATTCTTTGACCACTTTTTCAAAATCTGTAGCAGCCAGCAACCGACGAGTGAGTTGTTCGGCGAGACATTTGTCAGCGATCGCCACACAGGACAACTCGACCTCATTGAGTAGGGCTTGATGATGCGTAAAGTAGCTAGACAAGCTGGGTTCAGCAATCTGAGTTTTGAGTTTTTCGAGCTTAAAGTTAATAAACATCCGGCTCTGAAACGTGGTGTAGTCCATGCCCTGCTGGTTGAGCCATTTTTGAAAGGCGGCTGCATCTAATAGCTTTTGGTTAACTCTCAGATCGACGATCGCTTGTTCTAGCTCACCGATATCGACATCCAGATCTTTGCGCGCCTCGATTTCCTGATAGGTCACATGTTGGGCAACGACTTCTTGAATAAGCGGCACCAGTTTGCCGGATAGCTGTAGATAGCGAAGCACCTGACCCAGAGAAAGGGTTTGGTCAGCGATCGTCAAAAACGGGAGGGCATCAAAAGTTTCCATTGACGTTTTGCTAAAAGAATAAATTTGCTCAATAGAGTCGTAGCTGAATAGAGTCGTCTGTGAATAAGTAGTGACGAATGCAGTGTCTCGAAGATTGCTTTATTAAGAAATGTCTATGATGTTTCTTTTGTTTACAACCAAGACCTACAACCCGGAGAATACTTAACTTGAGTGTCCGGTGACGATTATTTTTTACGCGCACCTTCGTAGTATTCCGGAGCCAAGGGTAAAAACTTTAACTCTGTGAAGGAATCAAGAGGAGAACGATCGCAGGAATCATTTTGTAGAAGATCGATCGCAGTCTGTCCTCAAAGCAAATCATGCAATGTGCGCCTTCTTTAACTCTCTTTTTAAGGGGAATTGGGGGATGACTCTGCTAGGTCGCTTCAGGTTGAGAGTCTCCTGTCCTTCTTAAAAAAAGCGGGGACATGAATTTAAAGTTGCACATCGCAGGAATAGAAAACCTTTGAGATCCTGGTGTCAGAATTATGACTCAGGGTTCTCTTTGCTATCGGCATAGCCATTACAAGATGAGTTGTGGAGGTATTGACGAGCACATCCTATAAAGCATTTGTACCACTACGTTTTTGAAATCCCAACACCGTTAGAAAAAGTTGTCATTCTCACGTCATATTTTCGTTTCATGCTAATCATGGAGATGCTTTCAGCATTTATCCTAAATTGGACGACATTGCACTTCTAAGCCCATAGACAGGTGACTTAAAAGGTAATATGTCAGACAACAAGATGAGTTTCATTGAGTAAGATTCGAGTTCGGCCAGTCCAGTAGGCCCGGTTTTTTGCATGAAATTTTTCTATTGACCGGACTGGTGTTTTAGACGATCGTGCTAGACAACCTTCACTGGTAAATACAACGTGAGCAGACAAGAAAACTATGCTTCGCTTCCAGTTGCTCTGACCGATGTCACAGCCCCCAAACCTGCCCTCTCTCTAATCGACGCAGTAGCCATCATTGTCGGAGTCGTGATCGGAGCCGGGATCTTTAAAACCCCCGCTCTGGTAGCCTCCAATTCAGCCAATGAGACGGTGTTGCTGTTGTCGTGGTTGGCAGGCGGGGCAATCTCCCTGGTCGGGGCGCTGTGTTACGCGGAGTTGGCGACTACTTATCCCCATGTCGGGGGCACCTACTACTACCTAGCTCGATCGTTTGGGCAAAATGTCGCCTTTCTCTTTGCCTGGGCCAGAATGACCGTGGTGCAAACTGGCTCGATCGCGCTGTTAGCCTTTGTTTTTGGGGACTATGCTTCCCAGTTACTACAGCTTGGGGCTTATTCTCCTTCGCTGTATGCGGCGGGTGCGATCGTGGTGCTCACTCTGATTAATATCATCGGATTACAGCAAGGCAAATGGACTCAAAATCTTCTCAGCGCGGCCAAAGTGCTTGGTCTGCTGCTGGTGGTTTTTATGGGTCTGATTTCCACCGTTCCGTCTGCTCCCGTTTCTGCTCCGTCTTCATCAACGCCCACCTGGGGACTGGCCATGCTCTTTGTGCTGCTCTCCTATGGTGGATGGAACGAAGCCGCCTACATCTCAGCCGAAATTCAGAATCGAAAACGCAACATCGTGCGATCGCTGATCTGGAGTATTGGGATCATCACAGTCATTTACTTGTTGATCAATCTGGCTTATTTACGAAGCCTCGGATTTGCAGGAATGGCTCAGTCTGAAGCGGTGGCAGCGGATTTGATGAAACATAGCTTTGGTGGAGTGGGGTCAGTGTTTATCAGCGTATTGATTGCCGTTTCGACGCTGGGTGCAGCCAATGCCACAATTTTTACAGGCGCAAGAACCAACTACGCCGTTGGCTGTGATATGTCGCGATTAGGCTTTTTGGGACGCTGGAAAGAACACTCCGGCACGCCTACCACGGGGTTACTATTACAGGCAGCGATCGTGCTGTTGCTCATCTTATTAGGCACCGTCACTCGCAAAGAATTTGAAACAATGGTGGACTATACCGCCCCGGTGTTCTGGTTTTTCTTTTTGCTAAGTGGCATTTCTCTCTTTATCCTGAGACAAAAAGATCCCCAAAGACCGCGCCCTTTCAAGGTTCCCCTTTATCCATTTACGCCTCTGTTGTTTTGTGCCGTTTGTGGCTATTTGCTCTACTCCAGCCTGGTCTACACAGGAATTGGGGCACTCGTTGGCGTGGGGGCTGTTGCGCTCGGTCTGCCGCTCCTATTTTGGAATCGTAACTAATCAGCGTCAGTTCGACAGCAGTGACTCGCTAGAGTTGGAGATCCAGAAACGCCCCCTAAATCCCCCACCTGTGAGGGACTTTGAACCGAAACTCTGATCTGAAAGATTCCCAGAATTGGCAGCTTGGGGGGCAGAAGTGCGGAACATCGAAGCGAAAAACTTTGCCCGATTCAGGTTCCCTCCCTTCTTAAGAGGCTAGGGGGAATCTCATATCAAGTGATCTACCCAAAATGCTCATTCGCAATCCTCTGAGATTCGCAACTACAGCTAAAAATTTCATCAAATTGACGTTCCATCAAATTCACAGTGCACGCATTACCATCAGGAGAAATCATGAAGCGACGACTCTTATCTCTACTTTTTGTGACCGCCAGCGCCATCAGTTTAGGAATTGTTGGATGCGCTCAACAGCGTGACTCTGTGACCGCTCAAGTTCCATCACAGACAACCCCAACCGAATCACCAGCCGTAACGCCGACAACACCAGCCACAACGCCAGCCACAACACCAACCGCAACGCCGACAACAGCACCCGCACAAGCGCCAGCCCAACCTCAAGAACGCGCCTTAGATGTGCCCTACGTGCCAACGCCAACCGCCGTCGTTGAGGAAATGCTGAAGCTCGCGAAAGTGGGAAAAAATGATGTGCTTTACGATTTGGGCAGTGGAGACGGACGAATTGTAGTCACAGCCGCTCAAAAGTTTGGCACTAAAGGAGTGGGCGTTGATATTGATCCTGAGCGCGTCAAAGAAGCCAATGAGAATGCACGTAAGGCGGGAGTGACCGATCGAGTTGAGTTTCGTCAACAAGACCTCTTCAAAACCGATCTGCGAAATGCCACGGTCGTCACACTTTACCTCTTACCGCGCATCAATCTGCAACTGCGTCCCAAACTTTTTAAGGAGTTAAAACCGGGGACTCGCATTGTCTCTCACGCCTTTGATATGGGCGACTGGAAGCCCGAAAAAGTGGTCGAAGTTGGAAGCAGTACCGTCTATTACTGGGTTGTCCCCGAAAAGATTCCAGAAAATCTGCGTCAATAACAACGTAAATTCGATCAGATTGTTCGCTTCGGTTATCGCGTCAAGTTGCCCCCAAATCCGCCACGAGTCGGGGACTTTGAACTAAAACTCTTGTCTGAAAGTCCCCCAAAGTTGCTACCGTGTACCCACAAGTTGATCGATCCGTCATTGCCGAGATCCTTCGCCCCCTAAATCCCCCAAAATTGGGGGACTTTGAACGCTCGTCTCTCTTTATGAAAGTCCCCCAGAATGGGGGATTTAGGGGGCTGAAGGCGACTGAAACGAAGCGACTCCAGACTTGTGGGTACACGGTAGCAAAATTGGCAGCTTGGGAGGCAGAAGCCGTGAACGCCGAAGCGAAAAAATTTATCGAATTGACGTTAAAAAAGTTGGCGATCGAGGAGTCTTTCAAATTCAAGACCGACTGATCAGCCCAGCTTTTCTCCGACCTCTAAGCGGGTGCCATTGGCAAAATCCCAGCCCGATCGCGCACTTTTGCCCGCCAGTTGCACTTCTCTCAATAACAAAAATCCGTCTCCTGTCTGAACGACGAATCCCACATTTTTGAGAACGGCAGCCACTTCTCCAGGAGCCTGAACGGGGTCAAAGGTTTGCGGAAGGTCGGCGAATTCGATCGGAAGTTTAACCTTAGCGGCGAGGGGGATGGTCGCCGTCACCTTGAGGATCGCGCCTCGAAACGTCGTCGTACAGTTGGGAAAAAATCCACGAATTTGATTGTGAAGGTCGATCGCTCTCCGTGTCCAATCCAATTCATAGTCTGGTTTTTTAATTAACGGCGCATAGGTCGCTTGCGAGTCATCTTGAGCGATCGGGGTTGTTTCACTCAGGTTGGTTAGCGTTTCGATTAGCAAGTTAGCGCCGATCGTCGAAAGGTTTGCCGCCAGATCTTGGGCATTGTCGAGCAGGGCGATCGGCACCGCCGATTTTAACAACATGGCACCTGTATCCATTCCTGCATCCATGAGCATTGTGGTAATGCCCGTCTCAGATTCGCCCTGATAAAGACACCACTGAATCGGAGCCGCCCCGCGATATTTGGGCAACAGAGAGCCGTGAACGTTGATACATCCCAACTTGGGCATGTCTAGAATGGCTTGAGACAAAATCTGCCCATACGCCACCACCACAAAACTATCCGCCTCAGCAGACTGCAATTTTTCTAACGTCTCAGCCTCTTTTTTGACGCTCTTGGGTTGCCAGACAGGAATCTGATGCGCCAGTGCTACCGACTTGACAGGCGAAGCGGACAATTCATTCCCGCGTCCTCGGCGCTTATCGGGTTGGGTGATCACCGCTACTACGTCAAAATTTGAATCTGCAAGTAACGCTTCTAGCGTGGGAACTGCAAATTGAGGCGTGCCAAAAAAGACAATTTTCATGCGATCGCGTTAATAAATCAGAAGCTCTTCCATTTTGCAAGCACAGGGCATCCAAAATCTGTCTTGAGACAGGTATCGAAAAATAGGTTTGATGAGCAGATCGAGCTTTAGAACGTCAAAAATCTGCAAACTGCCGTATTAAATTGAGACCCTCAAGAACTTTTGTAAAACGACTCTTTCAGACTTTAGTTTGCATCCATAATATGAGACTTATCACAAGTCAGGCAGGTCGAATTTAGAAAGTGCTGAAGGCTGCACCCAAAATTTCTACCCGCTCAGATCTAACCCTACAAGGCGCGGGGTGTCTTTTATGAATTTTCAGGCGACTCAGATCGATCCCCTTAACAGTCCCCATCCGATTCCCTGGAGTTGGGTGATGGCTAACCTGTCTGATTCCGAGTCAACGCAGCATTATTACCGCAGTCATTCTCTGATTTCGCCAGACGGTGAATACAAGGCCTACAGCCGCATTCAGATGCTGGTCGAGCCAGAGATTTATTTGAGTCGAGTCAGTAGCGTTTTGTTTTTGGAGAACCTGAGAACGGGCGATCTGCAAGCCATTACCGCGACATCACCCTTTGCCGAAAATCCGTTTATTGGCAACAGTTCCGATCTGGCGGGCACCATTTCGATCGTGCTGCCGATTTCTTGGTCAGCGGCGGGCGATCGCTTATTGTCACGAGAATTTGAATCTATTTTTGGGTCTGACATCGCTTCAGATTACGCCCTGATCTGGGACAAAACGCTCAATGCTGCTACCACCGTCGCCCCCACAGGAATTGAATACACCAACGCCATTTTGTTGGGCTGGAGTGCCGAGGAGAACGATCGGGCCCTCTTTCAAGCGGGCAACCTGGGCGAATCGCCGTGGCCCCTTTGGGCAGTTAATTCGCAAGGTGACACGTTAGAAGCGGCCGACGACCAACCCAAAACCTACGGACAGGTCACCAACAGCATTTGGGCAGGCCCGCAAGCACACAGTTGACTATCAAGCTTTGGGAATTGATGAGCCGAAAAATCTAGGAATATTTCGATCGACCATCCGCTTTAAAAACGAAGCAAAGAACTTCCCTCAAACTCACGTTTTTTTAGACTGATTCCAAAGTTCAAACTCATCGGTATGAAGCCAAAATTTGCAACCATCGAAGCGTGGCGACAGGCAGAAATTTTGATGCAGCCTGCCTTTATTCGCGTCATTGATAACCTTCGCAAACAGCTTGAGCAATCTACATGGCAAGGCACTTATCGAGATGCGCCCGTCTGGGCAGAAGACACGCCAGAAGATGTAAAAGCCTCCGTTGCTCGACTTCAAACACAGCTTAAAACCGCTTCACCTGACCAGGCGGCCGAGATCCAACAAGCGCTTTCTCACTTACCTTCTCCTTATCCCGGTTACGAACTGTGTCTCAAACAAAACGATCGCCAAGTCACCGTGGATTTGTGGGAACTGTGTTATCGAGTTTGCTTTGCTAATCAGATTGATAAACCCGCTGAGGTAGACACCAGTCTGATTGATGAAACAGGCGAGGTAGACTGGGATCGGCTCGACGATAAAACTAAAACACTTGTTGAGCAGATCTTTGAGAATTTGCCCACTTAGGGGTTTACCGATCATGAATGACGCGCAGGTGTACGATCGCTCTCACTGGGGAGTTATTGAGGTTTCGGATGTCGATCGCCTCCAGTTTTTGCACAACCAAAGTACCAACGATTTCAAAAGTCTCAAGCCTGGACAAGGGTGCGATACGGTTTTTTTGACCTCCACCGCCCGAACGATCGACCTCGCCACCGCCTACATTCTCGAAGACTCAGTGTTACTGTTGGTGTCGCCCAATATGAGCGAAAAGGTGATCAAATTTCTCGATCGCTACATCTTTTTCGCCGACAAGGTAAAGCTGACGGATGTCACTCAGCAGACTTCAACGTTGAGCCTGATCGGGTCTGACAGCGAGGCAATTCTCAAAAAATTAGGGATAGAAATCACGGGACAGCCTCATACTCACCGCTTGTTTGATGGGTCGGGAGTAAACGTGCGGGTGGCGATCGGCAGTGGACTGGCCAAACCGGGATACACGCTGATCACACAAGCTGACCAAACAGAACGGCTCAAACAAGCTCTATTAGAAACTGGGGCTGCACTCATCAGCGATCTCACCTGGGAACAACTCCGAATTGAACAGGGCCGCCCACTGCCCGATCGTGAACTCACCGAAGACTATAACCCGCTAGAAGCCGGACTTTGGCACACGATTTCATTTAACAAAGGTTGCTACATTGGGCAAGAAACGATCGCCCGTCTCGACACCTACAAAGGAGTCAAACAACAACTCTGGGGCGTAAAGTTGAGCGATGTGGTTGAGCCGGGAACAGTGGTCACGATCGCCGACGACAAAATTGGAACATTGACCAGTCAGACAGAAACGGATGCAGGTGTGTTGGGACTGGCTTATATCCGCACAAAAGCCAATGCAGCAGAGGGAATGCGGGTGACGATCGGGACGGCTCAAGGCGAATTAGTTGACCTACCTTTTGTGACGCGAGAAAAGCAGGCGTAGCGGCTCAAAACTCAGGCAGAGACAACAGAAGAAATTCTGCCTTTTCTGTACTGAAGATTTTGGGGCGAGTCGATCGTTTTGATACCAATTTGTTTGAAGTCAAAAAAGAGATTCAACCTTCAATCTAGAAGTCTTCAAAGAATCAAATTTTGATCAAACTTAACCGGAATAGGTGTTATCTGATACTGTAATTCGCAAGTTTCAAGTGGTTCAAACTAACGAACCGTTGATAATTATTAACAGAAATAGATCACATCATGGGTGCTTAATTCGATAGTAAGCATCAGATTATTTTTGTATAATTTCAACTTAATTAATCGTATATTTATAATTTTTCAAATGTATTTAGTAAAGTAAAGATTTAAAGACTTACGTAGAACGTTTTTAATTTACCTGGTTAAGATTTGACCATCTTCCACGTTTGGCTAGAGATCACACGGCTCTTGTTTTAATAAATACTTGAATACGGAGATCGGTTACTGTCATCAAATTGAATAATTTAGCACACCAACTGATTCAGTAGTTCGTATGTCAAAACGCTCCAAGTCAGCTTGATCCTGATCCTTTAACAGGAGTTAACATGAACTTTCATCCACCCTGCGTCAGCATTGGTCTGGCAGTTTACAACGGAGAACTGTTTATTGAAGACGCGATCGTTTCAATTCTAAACCAGACCTTTCAAGACTTTGAGCTAATTATTTCGGATAATGCGTCGAGCGATCGTACCGAAGAAATCTGTCGAACTTATGCAGCCAAAGATTCTCGAATTCGCTATATTCGCAATGCAGAAAACCTGGGTGCAGCGCTCAATTACAATCAAACATTTGCAGAAGCGCGGGGTCGTTATTTTAGATGGGCAGCCCACGACGATCTGTTGGCACCCACTTATTTAGAACGCTGTGTCGAAGTATTAGAAAATCAGCCAGATATCGTGCTGTGCCATTCTAAAACCACGCTGATCGATGCCAAAGGTCAAAAGCTTTACTTTGACGAAACAGAAGATTGTTTTTTTGATCAATTTGACCATCGTTTTCGTAAGCCCGATCGTCCTCGCGACTTTTCTTCTTCTCCCCACAAACGCTATCAAGAAGTTTTGATTGCGACTCGCTGGTGTTTTGAAGTGTTTGGATTAGTGCGGACTGAAGCCTTTGCCAAAACATCGAAGCTGGGGGCGTTTTATGGGGCTGACAAAGTGCTTTTAGCCGAACTCAGTCTGATGGGCAAGTTTGTCATTTTACCTGACCCTTTGTTTCTCAATCGCCGCCACCAACAGCAGTCTGGCTCACTCAAATCTGCCCAAGAGCGAGAGCAATGGATCAATCCCACAATCAAGCGGCGATCGGTGCTGCGTCCTCGTCTGATGTGTCTCAAAGGCTACCTGTTTGCCATCTTCAAATCTCCCCTCTCTCCCATCGAACAGCTAGGATGTCTGATCGTTTTGATGCGATGGTTGGTCAAGCTCGACAACTGGCAACGCTTGGTCAGAGAAGGGTTACGAGAAAATTTAGGACTGGAGATCACCGCGCGATCGACATCACCCCAAAAGCCCCAATTCTGAGGAAGGCACTCGACTTTCTTAGGATCGTGAATTGAATAAGATCGATGATTGCCTGGTTGCTTCGCCCCCTAAATCCCCCATTCTGGGGGACTTTGAGAAAGCAGACATTCTAGAATTTAAGGCAGTTTCGCGGTTCAAAGTCCCCTACTCGTGGGGGATTTAGGGGGCAGAAGCCGAATTAAACGAAGTGAAATCGCGAGAATTGCAGGTTGTTTAATCCACGATCTTTAACGTTATCGACAAAGTTTTTTTGCTTCAATGTTCAGCGCTTCTATTCTGGAAGACTTTAAAGACAAGAGTTGCGAGTTAAAATCCCTCACTCGTGGAGGATCTGGCAGTCCGACGCTACAGCCGCGGCGAGCATTCTGATCGGATTCACGTTTTCTTAAGATTGGGGAGACTGATGCGGGCCATTGAGTGCAAAAGTCAACATGGTGCATTTCCACAATCGATCGGTTACGAGAAGTGAACTGCTGTCGCGGGATGATGCACAATAAACGGTGGTGACTGCTAATGTTCACACCGATATTCCCAAAATTTCTCCGAAGGTCTATGTCTCTCCAAAACCAGGTCTATCCCGTTCTTTGGCAAACTGATCACGTTCTGCTAATTGATCAAACTCGTCTGCCCAATGAATATGCGCTGGTTGAGATCAGTCGCTCTGATGATATGGCACAGGCAATCAAAACGATGATTGTTAGAGGGGCACCTGCGATCGGCGTTGCGGCAGCCTATGGGATGTATCTAGGGGCGCGAGAAATTGAAGCGAGCAACCGCGACTCCTTTCTAACCCAACTCGAAACGGTGGCCAAAAAACTCCGCGCCACTCGTCCAACCGCAGTGAATTTGTTTTGGGCGATCGAGCGAATGCTCAAAACGGCCCGCCAAACCCTCGGCTCAGTCGATCACCTCAAACAAGTGCTGTTAGAAACAGCCCAGCAAATCAACGCAGACGATATCGAAACCTGTCAAGCGATCGGTGATTATGGCTTGTCTGTCCTGCCTAAAGCTCCGCATCGGTTGCGCTTGCTGACTCACTGTAATGCGGGTGCGCTGGCGACAGCAGGCTACGGAACGGCTCTCGGCGTGGTGCGATCGACCTGGGCTGCCGATCGATTAGAGCGCGTCTACGCTGACGAAACAAGGCCTCGCTTACAGGGCGCAAAACTCACCGCCTGGGAATGTGTGCAAGAAGGGATTCCCGTCACGGTGATCACAGATAATATGGCGGCTCACTGTATGCAGCAGGGCATGATCGATGCGGTGGTTGTGGGAGCCGATCGCATTGCCGCCAATGGAGACACCGCCAACAAAATTGGAACTTACAGCGTGGCACTGATTGCCAGAGCGCACAATATTCCTTTCTTTGTCGCGGCTCCTCTCTCGACGATCGACTTCAAGATCACCGACGGTCGCCAGATTCCTATTGAGGAACGCGATCCGGTAGAAGTGTATCAGGTTGGCGATACGATGCTCTGTCCGCCGGGTGTGGAGTATTACAACCCTGCTTTTGATGTGACTCCTGCGGCGTTGATTACGGCGATCGTCACAGAACATGGAGCCTTCTCGCCCAGCCAGCTTCAAGGAGAGTTAGCTGAAAAGGTAGTGTAATTCGTAAGTTTGCGACGGGCTAAAATTAAGCGGTCAGGTTGTTGCAGGCAGCGATTTGGCAATTCTGGATGAGCAGCTTTTCTGAGTTTGTATATATAATGTTTATACTGGCTCATTTGGAAAACAGGCTTATGGCAATGCAAGTCGTAGCGAAGTGGGGTAACAGCTTAGGCGTTCGGATTCCGATGGCGATCGCCAAACAAATTGACTTAAAAGAAGGAACCAGCGTCACCTTTGCCGTGGTTGAGGGAAGTCTAGTGATCAAACCTGAGCCAAGAAAGAAATACACTCTGGATGAGCTTTTAGAGGGAATGACTCTAGAGAACGTGCATGAGGAAGTTGATCTAGGGCAACCCGTCGGCAATGAAATCTGGTAATCGAGACCTCTACGTGCCCAATCGTGGCGACATTGTGAAGCTCAGTTTTGACCCTCAGCAGGGACATGAGCAAGCAGGATACCGCCCTGCTATCATTCTGTCGCCGATTCGCTATAACCAGTTGTCTTCACTAGCACTGATGTGTCCTATCACTAACCAATCAAAAGGGTTTCAATTTGAGGTGGCACTTTTAGAAGAGATGGCGACATCAGGTGTCATCCTAACCGATCAGGTGAAGAGTTTTGATTGGCGATCGAGACGAGTGAAATTTGTTGAGAAAGCCCCTAATGCGCTAGTCGAAGATGTTTTGGCGAAGCTCGAAGCCCTCTTATTCTAACGTCAGTTCGATGAACGCTTCGCTTCGCTTTTAGATCCAGGAACGCCCCCTAAATCCCCCACGAGTGAGGGACTTTGAACCAGAATTCCTCTCTTAAAGTCCCCCAAATTGGGGGGTTGGGGGGCAAAAGCCGTGAACAACGAAGCGGAAAACCTCTCATCGAATTCACGTTATTCTAAAACTCCTAAAGCGATCGATTTGAACCCTTTCCCAAGAAGCGGTTTGCATGAATTCCTCTAGCAGTCGGGTTGCTTGCAGGCTGAGAAAGGCTCATTGGTTCTTCAAATTTTTGGCTTGATGCCGCTTACGAAAGTGAGCAAACCATCTGATAACCTCCTCACACGCTCCACCATAGCCGACAAACGGAGCGTCAAAACGACTCAGGCTATCAGAGCAAACTGAAATTTTAAGTTCAGGGTTGTAGACAGCTTCTTGGTGATCAGGCAGCCGGAATTGAGCAAATTCGCCCTGGTCTGGCGCATGACCTTCATCGGTGAATCGTAAACCGTCGAGCGTGACTCCCGCACGATCGCTCACAGGCAATCGATCGCCTAACTTGGGGGCAAAAAACAACGTTCCTCCATCAGACTGAACCCAGTTTCGCATGACCAACCTGGATAGAATTCGTATTACTACACCTTGAAATCAGAAGGACGATCGCTTTGCGGACTTTGAGAATTTTACCGTTTCTCATCCGTTTCTACCTAGAAGTCCAGGCTACATCCGTCACCTATAGCTGTTTTATCTCATATCCAATATTTATTCTGTCTTCTGTAAGACTTAAAGGCTGATGACCCTTTATACCCTTTATAAAATTGATAAGATCCTTTAGTTTTGTCTCGTTTTTAATTGAATGGTTGAGAGGCGGTTTGAGTAAATTTCCTTAACAGTCAGGTTGCTCACAGGCTGCAATCGATACCCAGCTACTAGAGCCATCCTTCCAATGTTCTTTTTTCCAGATTGGCGCGGTGTGTTTGAGCGTGTCGATCGCAGATTGACAAGCCTGAAAGGACTCCGATCGATGAGGGCAGCCGACCGCGACTAATACGCTAATTTCTCCAATATTCAGCCGTCCGACGCGATGATGAATGATGACTCGATTGACATCTGACCAGGTTTGACGAATTTCTGAGGCGATTTGTTGAAAGACTCGCACAGCCATCGGTTCGTAAGCTTGATATTCCAGCGCCACCACTGCTTTGCCATCGGTACTGTTTCGCACCGTCCCACTCATCACCACCACGGCTCCATTGGCGGGATCGTCAGCCAGGTTGTAGACTTCTTCGAGTGAGAGCGGCGCAAACGTAATGGCAAAGCGATCGCCCGGATGAAGTGAAATCGCTGAAACCGAGTTAATCGCCAAGGGACTCATAAAAGACACTGCTAGACCTGATTCTATGGTTGCACAAATTGAGAAACCGCATTACCGAAACCGCTTTTTCTCACTGCGATAGCGAATGGTTTCCGCAATCACCGCCACGCTGCCCGATGTCACCATGAGAAACACACTCAGCGCATTGATATCTGGTCTGACCCTGGTACGAATTCGGCTGAAAATCTCCATTGGTAACGTGGTCGCTCCGCCGCCTGCTGTAAAACTGGAAATCAAAAAGTCATCCATGCTCAGGACAAACGCCAACAAACAGCCCGAAATAATCGCAGGCATTAGTTCTGGCAGTAAAACTCGCACCAAGGCTTGATAAGGCGTGGCTCCCAGATCGAGGGCGGCTTCTTCTAAATGAGGATTGAGATTGACCAGTCGAGTCGAGACGACAAAAGCCACATAAGCGAGACAAAACACGACATGAGCCGCAACAATCGTCCACAAGCTCAACGGCACCGCAATCACCGCCAGAAAGACGAGTGTAGCAACCGCGATCGCAATGTCAGGAATGATCATCGGTAGATAAGATGCGCCCTGATACAATCGCTTGCCCAGAAACTGATAGCGCGCCAGACCAACCGCCATCAGAGTCCCCACGATCGCCGAAATGCCGACTGCACACAAAGCTACTGTCAGACTGTCAGATAGAGCTGAGAGAATGCGACTGTCATTAAAAAATCTCACATACCAATCCAGCGTGAATCCCGTCCATTGAGCGCTCGTAGGAGATGCATTAAAGCTGTAAACGCCCAGAACCAAAATCGGCAGATACATAAAGCCAAACATCAACATCGAAAATAGCGCCTGCCAGGAAACTCGATCGGTGGATTTAGAAGGATTTTGCATCTTCGCCGCCATATTTAATGAGAAGTGCGATCGCCACACTCACCGCCAAAATCAAGACCATACTCAAGGCCGACCCAAAGCCCCAGTTTTGTGTAGCACCCAGAAATTGATTGTAAATCAGCCTCGCCGCCGTCATGCTGGAGTTTCCGCCCAAAAGTTCGGGGTTGACAAAATCGCCCAGTCCCGTGATGAACACAAGGAGCGTTCCGGCGGCAATTCCGGGTAGGGTTTGGGGAACGGTGACTTTCCAAAAAGCCTGTTGGGGAGTGGCTCCCAGATCGGCGGCCGCTTCTAAAAGTTGTCGGTCTAGTTTCTCTAAAGAAGCGTAGAGAATCAGTACCATGTAGGGCAGCAGGCTATAGGTCATGCCGATATAAACTGCCTGAGTCCGGTTCAACAAATCTAATGTAGGAAGCCCGATCGCAGTCAGCAGTGTATTCAAAACCCCCGTGGGGCGAAGAATACTAATCCAGGCATAAGATCGCAGCAGCGAAGAAGTCCACAACGGCAGGATAAAGCCCAACAGCAGCAGATTGCGCCAGCGTTTGGGTGCCATAATCGCAATCCAGTAAGCGACGGGAAAGCCCAGCAGCAAACAGGAAATCGTCGTCCCAGTTGCAAACAGCAGCGATCGCCCCACGACTCTGAGAATATCTGGTTGAAAGATCCGTAGATAATTGTCCAGCCCCGACGGATTGACCACATCACCCGGCTTGATATTGGGAACCAGACTGAGTTGAAAAATCAACAGCGTCGGAATCACCAACAAAAAGGCCAGCCAAATCCCTGCCGGGGCCAGCAACAGCAACGGTTCGATTAGCCTGGATAAGGGCGCGATCGGCGTGGTTTTTGATTCAACTGGAGAGACGTTTGACACGAAGAGGAAGGGATGAGGGATGAGGAAGGGATGAGGGATGAGGGATGAAAAAGAAATCTGCTTCGTTTTTAGTTTTTCAAGAAGGTTCAATTTCTTCAAGCTTGCAAAGTGTGCCCACGAACCTAATTTAGCGTCAGTTCGATGAGAGTGACTCGCTTCGTTTCAATCGGCTTCAGCCCCCTAAA
>NZ_JBJPHU010000237.1:0-3454 GCF_052939515.1 Phormidesmis sp. 146-33 | reverse complement strand
GATTATTCGGGACGTTCTGTAATCGTGGTTGGGCCGAAACTGAAGATTCACCAGTGCGGACTGCCGAGAGAAATGGCGATCGAGCTATTCCAGCCCTTTGTGATCCACCGTCTGATTCGTCAGGGATTGGTCAACAACATCAAAGCGGCGAAGAAGCTAATTCAGCGCAACGATCCAACCGTCTGGGAAGTCTTGGAAGAGGTGATCGAAGGCCACCCCGTTTTCCTCAACCGCGCCCCGACACTGCACCGACTGGGGATTCAAGCCTTTGAGCCGATTTTGGTGGATGGTCGAGCGATTCAGCTTCATCCTCTCGTTTGTCCGGCGTTTAACGCTGACTTTGACGGTGACCAGATGGCGGTTCACGTTCCCCTGTCGATCGAAGCGCAGTCGGAGGCTCGTTTGCTGATGTTGGCTTCTAACAACATTCTTTCTCCCGCAACGGGGCGACCGATCATCACGCCTAGCCAAGATATGGTGTTGGGCTGCTACTACCTGACGACCGAAAATCTGGCCGGGCAGGAAGGTGCAGGCACCTATTTTGCCAACTTGGAGGACGCGATCAACGCTTACGAGCAGAAGAAAGTTGACCTCCACGCCTATGTTTGGGTGCGTTACGACGGCAAAATCGACCCAGAAGATCCCGAATTGATCAGCGAAGAGACGACACCCGATGGAATCGTCACCCGCACCTACAGCGATCGTCGCGTTCGCGTTGATGCAGACGGTGTTCTCATTTCGCAGTACGTCAAAACTACACCAGGGCGGATCATTCTCAACAAAACGATTCAGGAAGCACTGGCACTTTAGAACGTTTGAGAGGTTGGGCTTTAGGCGATTCAAATCGTGCCGCCTAGAGTCCCCTGTCTAACGTCCAAAGCCCACGAGCGTCAGGTTTGACAATTTCAGATTTTTGAGCGATCGCGCAAATCTAAAACAGTAGAAGCGGGGCAAATAATGGCACAGAATTCAGATAAGCATGTTTTTCGCAACTATGTGGTCAGCAAAAAGCAGTTGACCAATTTGATCGCGTGGTCGTTCACCAACTACGGGACGGCTCGGACAGCTCAGATGGCGGATTTGCTCAAAGATTTGGGCTTCCGGTATGCCACCAAAGCAGGGGTTTCGATCAGTGTGGATGACTTGCAAATCCCACCGAGTAAGCGTCAGTTGCTAGATGCAGCCGAAGAAACGATTCGTGACACTGAGGATCGCTACACTCGCGGCGAAATCACCGAAGTGGAACGGTTCCAAAAAGTAATTGACACCTGGAACGGGGCCAGTGAAGAACTCAAAGACGAAGTGGTCAAACACTTTCGATCGAACGACCCCCTTAACTCGGTCTACATGATGGCCTTCTCTGGTGCCAGAGGAAACATCTCTCAGGTGCGTCAGTTGGTTGGAATGCGCGGCTTGATGGCAAACCCGCAGGGGGAAATTATTGACTTGCCCATTAAGACTAACTTTAGGGAAGGTCTGACCGTGACTGAGTACATCATCTCCTCCTACGGTGCCCGCAAAGGACTGGTAGATACGGCACTGCGGACGGCTGACTCCGGCTATCTGACCCGTCGATTGGTGGACGTTTCGCAAGATGTGATCGTGCGCGAACTCGACTGTGGTACGGAACGAGGCATTCCGGCCCTGCCGATGATGGATGGCGATCGCGTTCTTATTCCCCTCAAGGACAGACTTCTGGGACGAGTCGCTGCTGAAGACGTGCTGCATCCTGAGACAGGCGAAGTGATCGTCAAGCGCAACGAAGCCATTTCTAACGAGATGACGGAGCAGATCGGCAGAGCAAAGATTGCCCAGATTGTGGTGCGATCGCCTCTGACCTGTGAAGCGGCTCGTTCCGTTTGTCAGCTTTGCTATGGCTGGAGTCTGGCACACGCCCATCTGGTGGACATTGGGGAAGCGGTCGGGATTATTGCGGCTCAGTCGATCGGGGAACCTGGCACCCAGCTTACAATGCGGACATTCCACACGGGCGGGGTGTTTACGGGTGAGATGGCGCGTCAGGAGAAAGCTGGATTTGATGGCGTGATGCGCGTTCCCAAACGACTGAGAACTCGACCTTTGAGAACCCGTCACGGCGAAGATGCGCTGATTGTGGAATCGGCTGGCTCCGATATCAAGATCACGCTGGAAGGAAAAGGTAGCCTCCAGCAAGTCTTCTCGGTTTCTCAAGGCGCGACGCTGATGGTCAAAGATGGTCAGCACGTCAAAACCGGACAGATTTTGGCAGAAGTCCCCTTAACGGGTCGCGGTCGCAAAACGACTGAAAAAGCTGCCAAAGACGTAGCTTCTGACTTGGCAGGTGAAGTCAAGTTTGAAGACCTGGTGCCCGAAGAGAAGAAAGACCGTCAGGGGAACACGACGCGCATCGCCCAAAGGGGCGGTTTGACTTGGATTCTTTCTGGCGAAGTGTATAACCTGCCACCGGGTGCAGAACCTGCGGTCAAGAATGGCGATCGCGTCCAGGCAAACGGGGTGATTGCGGAAACCAAGCTCGTTACTGAAAATGGCGGCGTGGTGCGTCTCCCGGAAGTCGGTGAAGGAAAAGGCGGGCGAGAAGTCGAGATTATTACGGCTTCTGTGATGCTGGATCAGGCGAGAGTGCGGGTTGAAAGCCATCAAGGGCGTGACCAGTATCTATTAGAAACCACAGGCGGCCAGCTTTTCTCACTCAAAGCCACCCCCGGAACTCAAGTCACCAACAGTCAAGTTGTCGCGGAACTGATCGACGATCGCTATCGCACCAACACGGGCGGCATCATTAAATACTCTGGTGTGGAAATTGCCAAGCGAGGCAAAGCCAAACAGGGGTATGAAGTCGTTCAGGGCGGAACGCTGCTGTGGATTCCAGAAGAGGCCCACGAAGTCAACAAGGATATTTCGCTGTTGATGGTCGAAGATGGTCAGTACGTTGAAGCTGGTACGGAAGTCGTTAAAGACATCTTCTGCCAAAGCAACGGGGTCGTCGAGGTGACTCAGAAAAACGACATTCTCCGGGAGATTGTGATCAAGCCCGGCGAACTGCACATGATTGACAACCTGGATGAGGTCATCACCAAAGAAGCGACGCTGGTGAATCCGGGTCAGCAGGTCATGCCAGGGTTGGTCGTCGATGAGCTTCGCTATGCGGAGTATGTCGAAACCCCTGAAGGGCCAGCTATGCTGCTGCGTCGAGTCACTGAGTTTACGGTTCCCAATGAGCCGTCTGTACCCAGCCAAGAATCGACGAGTGAAGAAGCAGGGCGATCGATTCGTCTCAGAGCCATTCAGCGTCTACCGTTCAAGGATGGTGAGCGCGTCAAATCAGTGGAAGGGTTAGATTTGCTGCGGACTCAATTGGTTCTCGAAATCGACAAAGACACCCCGCAACTGGCTGCTGATATTGAGCTGGTTGCTGACACCACTGACCCAGAACTGATGCGCCTGCAACTGGTGA
>NZ_JBJPHU010000040.1:0-51982 GCF_052939515.1 Phormidesmis sp. 146-33 | reverse complement strand
GTTTCATGGCGTAGTTTTGGTGTGGTAATTGAAACTTACCATGTCTCTACCCTCCGCAACCCCTCTTTATGCAACAACGCCGCAAGATTAACTAAATTTTTGCGAAACATTGTCCCAGTTTCTAATGCCTCACTTACCTGAAAAGCCTGTTTGGGGCATCGAACAAGAGAAAAAACTTCATTGCTGTCAATAAAATTCACTGATCCTTTACTCAAACTTCAAAAAGTCTAGCCATAGATTAAAGGAACTGTAAAGAAGAAGCTCGATCGAGATCTACGACGGACTTCTGAGCGGACACATCAGCGAACCCTTACCCAACACGGGAGGATGACTGATGAAACGCCTCACCCCTGCGATCGCTATCACAGCATTAAGTTTGACGGCTGTTTTGGCAATGACCGATCGCGCTCAATCCACCAATCTACCTAACGTTCAGCTAGTGGGTCTGGCTGCCAAAAACACGCTCGTCTCTTTTAACCCCAATAACCCGACTAAAAGTAAGAGTCTACAAGTTCAAGGAATCGCCGGGACTTTGATTGGCATCGATGTGCGTCCCTCCAATGGGCTACTCTACGGTCTGACAAACCGCAGCCAAGTTTACACCATCAATCCCACAACTGGAGAAACGAAACTGATCAGCACGCTGTCGATTCCCTTTAAGCCAGGGTTTAGCACTGCGATCAACTTCAATCCGGTGCCCGATCTGCTGCGCGTCGTCAATGCAGATGGACAAAATCTCCGCATCAATGTAGACAGCGGCATGGTGATGGTAGACAAGCCGTTAAACTATGCTCAAGATGACCCCAATGCAAAGAGTCAGCCGCGTGTGGGTGCCGTGTCTTACACCAATGCTTTTCCGGGGCCGCCTTCACCAACCGGAGTTATGCCTCCAACGCGCACCACTCAACTGTTTGACATCGATTCTCGCCGCGATGTTCTCGTCCTGCAAAACCCGCCCAATGATGGCACGCTTAGAACGATCGGTGCTCTAGGCGTTAACTTCAACACGGTTGCTGGGTTTGAAATCTTCTCGCCGCGTGCAGGGGTCAATACTGCCTTTGCTGTCGCCAATTCCACGCTGTACACAATTAATCTTTCAACGGGTGCCGCTACAACCGTCGGGAACGCTCGTGGAATGAAATTGATAGGGTTGACAGCGCTTCCAATGTCGAATTAAGGATGAGGGAGGAGGGATGAACGGCATTGCTGAATCTGAGTATGAATCGCCGATGAAAGTCCTCCAGAATTGGAGGTTGGGGGGCGAATTTATACTACCGTTCAGCAACGCCGGATGAACTATCGTGGATTCTGAAATCTTCTCTTTACCCTTGCACCTCACATCGATCGCACGTCCCACACCGAAATCCGTCTGCATCCTTCTCAAAGCCAAAAGCTTGAAGCAAAAATTGCCAGCGACAGTTGCGGGTTTTGAGAAAATCACGCATCGACTGAGTGGAATTGAGCGGAGCTTGGGGACGAGTTGAATGAATGATGTAATGAAACGGATCAGTCCAGGTTAGCTGCTGGGTGCTGTGGAGGAGAGAAAGCGCGATCGCACCCTCTTTAAATTGTTTATTAACTTCCTCAATGCTGCCTTGTTTGGGAAGTTTGGGGGCGAGTTTTTGGGCGGTTTGATGTTGCGATCGCGTTTGCTTTTCAAAAAATTCCCAGCGCTGTTTGTCGGCTTGATCGAGCCATCCGCTAGTTAGAATTAAAGCGGTCGCAGGCTTGCCGTCTCGTCCCGCGCGTCCGATTTCTTGCACATATTCGCTTAACAAAAAGGGTGCGTGATAGTGAGCAATCCACCGTACGTTTGACTTGTTGATTCCCATTCCAAAGGCATTCGTACAAACGACAAATTGCAATCGATCGCTTAACCAGGCTTGTTCAATTTTGCGGCGATCGTCTGGTTCCAGTCCTGCATGATAGCAATCTGTTTTGTATGATTGCTGACGGAGCCAATCTGCTAATTCTTCACACTCTCTGCGACTCCGGACGTAGATCAGTCCCGATTCTCGCGGGTGATGTTGAAGGAATTTAAGTAACTGTTGGCGGCGTTCTCTCGGTGTGTTGACGGCTTGGATTCTTAGCTTTAAGTTTTCCCGATAGGGATTGAGTCGAAAAACCTGTGGCACTTCGAGTTGTAGAATGCGTTCGATCGTCTGTTGTACTTGTGGATCTGCGGTGGCGGTGAAGGCAGCGATCGCGATGCGACTTCCAGCAGGTTTGTGTTGAAGGAGGGACGATCGCACCGCTCCCAATCGATAGTAAGCAGGTCTAAAGGTTTCGCCCCAGGCAGCTAGACAGTGAGCTTCGTCTAAAATGATGCCGTTGATCTGTAATTCTGGCTGACACAAACGCTGCCAAACTGCTGGATTCAAAAGCGTTTCGGGCGAAAGGTAGAGTAGCCGTAACTGCTGATTTTCTAATGCCCAAAGGACTTTTCTGCGCGATTGAGGAGCCAGTTCGCCATGCAACAAAGCGGCTGGTAAGCGTCGCTGCTGCAATTCTTGTACCTGATTTTCCATTAGGGCAACCAGGGGGGAAACCACGATCGTCAAGCCCGATCGCATCAATGCGGGAAGCTGAAAACAAATCGACTTGCCGCCGCCCGTTGGCAACACAATGATGGCATCTTGTTGAGCAAATAAGGTTTGGACAATTTCACCCTGGGGCGGTCGAAAATCGCTATAACCCCAAATCTTTTGAAAGGTGGCCTGAAGCGTCGCAAGTGAAGACTGTTGAGAAAGTGTCATACGTTGGTGAGTTACGATCGCCCTAGAATGCCCTTTTTTGACAACAGAATGCGACGGCTCAGACCACCTATTTAAGTTATAAATTTTGCCTTAGTGAGCAAGACTAAAGTAGTCGTTGACAACTGCAAATACGAAGATTGAAACGCCGATCAAAATTCCGGTTGCCCAGAATACAGGAAACGGAACTTTGGGTAAAACGGCTCCTTCGGGAGGGCGAGAATGACTGGGTTCAACGTGGTCGGTGATAGTCGGTTTGTCGCCTGGCACCATAACTTTTGTCTCCATAAAAACGGCTGTTTCTTATAATTGCGAAGCCGCTTGATCTCGACATCTAACTTACGAGTTATTCAGATTTCACTTGAAGGCTTACATTGCGTGACCTGGAAAAATCTCAAATCCTAATCGAAATAAAAATTGCTGAAACAGCTACTTGACGTGAGTCAAAATTCCAGATATTCTCTCAAATCAAGGACATCTTTTCGTTACGGGAAAGTCGTCTGGTCGCCCAAAAAATCTAGTCTGTCGCCGCCCAGAGTTGCTACAACAACCGAGGGCAGCTAACCCACGAGACTGTAGCACCAGTCCGGAGGGCTAATGGAGAATTTTACCACTCCCTTGGCCGCTTTGACCTGTCACGATCGTCGGGGCGGCTAGTTTTTTGGGTTTCTTCGGAGACCTAAATTTGGAGTAATGACGATGGCACGTCTTTTGAACGCTGGCTTTTGGCTGTGCGATTTTGCTTACGCACTTTTAGAAGCAATTCAACTTCGATTTCTTCCCGATTCTATTCCCCGCTTCATTCCGTTTTGTGTTTCATCTCTTGTTCCGTTACAGGATCTTTTACCTGACGCTGCCATTCCTCACTCTGATGAGTTTGAAATCTTGCGCGTGTTGCTGATTGGTTCCTCTGATGGGGTAACGGAGACGATTCAAAATCTACACGTTCGACGATTCGCGAATGCCACCGATTGGAGTCCTTTGCTACCCGCGCCTTCGTTTGGCGAAGTGATGAGCATTCTGACTCGACAGCGCCAAAAAGCAGGGGACGATCGTTAGTCGTTGGAAATTAGTCTTTGGGAAGTCGATCGAGTTCTTAAGCTTCGTTAGTTGCATCTTCTGCCCCCCAACCCTTCATTCTGGGGGACTTTCAGATATTGGTTTTGCTTCAAAGTTCCTCACTGGTGGAAAATTTGGGGGGCTGACTGGATTTGCAACCCTTTGCGAGTAACTCAAATTGATAGCGAATCGATCAGCGTTTTGTCTTCCATGCTATAAACTCGCTCGTCAAAAAACGATAGAAACTCTCACAGTGTTATCGAGGTTTTTGCCATGCTGGTGACTCAACAGCCCGTTCTCAAGCGATTTTGGTATCCCGTCATGCCGTTGGCCGATTTGTCTTTTGAAAAACCCCAACCCTTTGAGCTATTGGGACAAAAAATTGCGCTCTGGCTTGACGCAGATGGACAGCCCGCCGCCGTAGTCGATTACCCCCCAGGGGGAACAGATCATCGCTGTTGTCATCGCACCGCCCAACTCTCAAAAGGCATCGTCGCCAATGGACAAATTCGCTGCCCTTATCACGGCTGGTCATATCGCGCCGATGGCACCTGTGGCAACGTCCCCCAACTCACCGCCCAGTCCATTCCAGCCAGCTACCGAGTGCAGTCTTATCGCTGTGCAAAGCGCTATGGTTACGTTTGGGTATGTTTGGATCAAAATCCGCTCTCGCCGATTCCTGAAATTTTAGAGGCAGAAAATCCTGACTATCGGCTGATTCCAGAATTTTATGAGCCGTGGCACTGTAGCGGTTTGCGTCTGATGGAAAATTCGTTTGACAATGCTCATTTTAGTTTCGTTCATGCCGCTTCTTTTGGCGACCAGGCCCAACCAGAACCCGCTTCCATTCAAACCACAATCTTAGAAAACGGTCTTAATGTCAAAACTCAAGTACCTGTCGTCAATCCACCGCTTCAACAAAAAAATCTGCAAATCGCCCAAACTACAACCCTTCGCACCAATGATATGACCTGGTTTATGCCATTCAGCCGAGTGTTGAAGATCACGTATCCTAATGGGTTGCTACATCTGATTTTTACGGCGGCCACTCCCATTAACGATCGTACTTCTCAAGTCATTCAGTTTTGCGTTCGCAATGACACCGAACTGGATGCTAAAGCGGAGGATATTGTAGCGTTCGATCGTCAAGTCACTCAAGAAGACAAAGCCGTTTTAGAATCTACAGATTACGATACGCCGCTCGATTTGAATGCAGAACAACATATGGCTTCTGACCAACCGGGAATTATTATGCGGCGTAAGTTAGCAGCGCTGTTGGGAGGGATGAGGGAGAACTTCGATGATCTGTTCCCCCTTGGGGGTAATCCGCTGCGCGAGGAGGGATGTTCTGATTCTTGTTGATTGGTTAGTAGTCCCAATCGATCGAGATAATTTGAACTTTGGCACCTGGATGATTGCTTGTTGTCTGAAAGGGAATTGACTGTCCTGGAGCGATCGCCGTCGTGTCAGACTTGACAAACCCCGCGTCGATTTCCTTGCCTTGCTCGTCCTGAATTTCATAGTTGACTGTAATGCTCTTAGCAACTTGATCACTTTGATTAGTCACTTGACCTGTGATCAAATTGCCATCATAATTCACCGCACTCGCCACCATATTAAAGCTAGAAGATCTGAGATTGGAGACTTGATCAGACTGACTACACAACGCACTCAAATTCAACATCTTGCCCCCACTGGTCTGCATATAGCAAAGAGGCGGATCGGCACTCAAAGCAATCGGATTAGCGATCGCCTGCTCAGTCAAAATCGGGAGAAGTGCGATCGCGATCAGTAAGCGTTTTAACATAGCGCAACCAAATGATAAGTGGTCAACAATCTCAGCGATCGATAATCAGAAACTCCAGCCCCTCCAAACCAGCAAGCCCCAAATTCATCCCTCCTCTCTCCTTCCCGATCCTCTATGGATCACAAGTTGCAGGCACAGTCGAAGTGTTTGGTTTGGTGCAGAGCGGCCCTAATTGAGCAGGCGCGATCGGCTTGCTGATAAACGCTAAAGGGCCGGCCTTTTGTTCACCATTAAAGGGAGTTGGTTTGGAGGGGTCAAATCCACAAGCCTTGGCATCTTCAGGATTGTTAAACCAAAAGCCAACATGTAAGGTCTTGGTCGGCTTGAGGTTGACATCGGGGTTAAAGCCAAAAATCTGATCCAAAAGAATTGTCTTAACAGAAGTCGCACCAGGTTCGAGGTCAGTTTGATACCACGCCAAACCAAACGAACCCTTGAATTGAGGATCTTTAGCACCGTTCGCTGCAAAAATACTCCGCTCAACCGTGAACAGATCAAATTTGATTCCTGGCTTAAAGCCCTTCAAATTAACAATCATCAGATCATTGCGATCGCCCCGCGCCACTGCTACATCCACCGTCGGCGTAACGCCTGGACTCGCTGCCATACAGGGAATAAATTGAGCATTCGGATAAAGCTGAAACTGTGTGTAGGGTGGGTCTTGGGCTTGAGCTTGTTCAGTAATAGCAGCTACCAACATCAGACTTGTCGCAAAAGCAGCACTGCGTTTCCAAATCGGGGCGAGACTGTGTGGCATGATGAACCTCTTTTGACCCAAGTTTGTAAAATCCCTTGTCCAAGGAGTTACACGTCACAGTCTCAAACGTTATGCAGTTTCTCAGGATTTGTGACTCAAATAAGCGTGCAGTTAACCCCCAGCATCACTTTGGTTGATGTGAATTCGATGAAATCTTTCGCCGCAGTTGTTAATCCCGGCAGTTCCCTAAATCCCCCACGAGTGAGGGACTTTGAACGAAGAATAGTATCTAATAGTCCCCCAGATTGGGGGGTTGGGGGGCAGAAGCGCTGAAGACCGAAGCGAAAAACTCCCATCGAATTCACGTTTGGTTAATGTGAATTCGATGAAATCTTTCGCCGCGGTTGTTAATCCCGGCAGCTCTCTAAATCCCCCACGAATGAGGGACTTTGAACCGGGATCTTGTCTAAAAGTCCCCCAGGTTGGGGGGGCAAAAGCCGTGAACAGCGAAGCGAAAAAACCTCATCGAATTCACGTTTTATTTAAAGGCTCTCCCACTGACATTCAATTAAAAAACTCTCCTACAAATACTAAAAAAGCGCCTGAGTTTCCCCAGACGCAAATCTTCTTACTTGATTAATTGAACCTAGCCTTGAGCTTCGGCACCGCCCACCACTTCCAGAATTTCCTGGGTAATGGCAGCCTGACGTGCTTTGTTGTAAGTTAGCGACAATCCTTTGATCAGATCAGATGCATTCTCACTGGCATTGTTCATCGCCGTCATCCGGGCCGCCAACTCACTCGCCGCCGACTCTTGCAGCGATCGCAGTAGCTGGTTATTCAAATACAACGGCAGCAACGCATCCAAAATCTGCACCGGATCTTGCTCAAAGATCATGTCCTGCGGAAAGCTCTGCGTCGGAGAAGTCACCTTCTCACGCTCGACTTGAAACTGCCCGCCACGAGTTGTCAACCGAAAGATTTCATCATCTGCCACTTCAAAACCCTGGGGGTCAAGCGGCAGGAGCGTTTGAATCACCGGACGAGAACTGATCAAAGACACAAATCGAGTGTAAATGAGTTCGACACGATCGACCCCATCCGACAAAAACAGAGACAGCAGTTGATCCGAAATTTGGGCAGCTTCGGCAGCGGTCGGAATTTGCTCCAACCCTGTATAGGTGCCTTCGATCGGTTGCTCACGACGCTGGAAGTACTGAATCGCCTTACGACCGACGAGGACAAACTTATAGTTGATCCCCTCAGCCTGTAGCTCTTTGGCGCGAGTTTCGGCCCGACGGATCACATTACTGTTGTAAGCGCCGCACAGACCGCGATCGCCAGAAATCACCAGCAATCCGATCGTCTGAACATCGCGCTTTCTGAGCAAAGGCAGATCCGCCTCTTCAAAGCGTAACCGAGACTGCAAGCCGTAGAGAACCTGAGCCAAGCGATCAGCAAACGGACGAGTCGCCGTCACCTGCTCCTGGGCCCGACGCACCTTAGCCGCCGCCACCAACCGCATCGCTTCTGTAATCTTCTTCGTGTTTTTGACCGACTGAATGCGATCGCGAATCAGTTTGAGATTTGCCATGATTTGTACCGATTTACGCTGCTGCCAGGAAGGTTTTTTTGTACTCGGTGATCGCTTCCTTCAAAATCGTTTCCGCTTCGTCAGAAAGTGCCTTAGAGGTGCTGATGATTTCACCATACTTGGGCTTGCTAGTGGCTAGATAGTCGCGCAAACCTTTGGCGTAGGCGGTGATTTTGTCTACCGGAATGTCATCCAAATAGCCGTTAATTCCAGCGTAGATAATCGCCACTTGATCACCCACCGACAGCGGAGAATACTGAGACTGTTTGAGCAGTTCGCGCAGTCGCTGACCGCGTGCCAGTTGGTTTTGAGTCGATTTGTCCAAGTCAGACGCAAACTGAGCAAACGCTTCCAGTTCAGCAAACTGAGCCAGTTCCAGTTTCACCTTCCCGGCGACTTTCTTCATCGCCTTAGTCTGAGCCGCAGACCCCACCCGCGAAACGGAAATACCCGCATTCACAGCCGGACGTAGACCAGAGTTAAACAAGTCAGACGACAAGAAGATTTGGCCATCAGTAATCGAAATCACGTTGGTGGGAATGTACGCAGACACGTCACCCGCTTGAGTTTCGACGATCGGCAGTGCCGTCATGCTGCCTTCGCCCATTTCAGGACTGAGTTTTGCGGCACGTTCTAGCAAGCGAGAGTGGAGATAGAAGACATCGCCAGGATACGCTTCCCGACCGGGCGGACGACGCAGCAGCAAGGACATTTGACGATAAGCCTGAGCCTGCTTAGACAAATCATCATAGATGACCAGCGTGTGCCGACCTTTGTACATAAAGTATTCAGCCAGCGTTGCACCTGTGTAAGGAGCGAGGTATTGCAGCGTTGCCGCATCGTTGGCGTTAGCAGCCACAATGATCGTGTAGTCCAGAGCACCTCTTTCGCGCAGCACGTTGGCAATGTTGGCCACGGTGGACGCTTTTTGACCGATCGCCACATATACGCAGACCACGTTCTCGCCTTTCTGGTTCAAAATCGTGTCTACCGCAACGGAGGTTTTGCCCGTTTGACGATCGCCAATGATCAATTCACGCTGTCCCCGACCGATGGGAATCATGGTGTCGATCGCCGTAATTCCCGTTTGCATGGGTTCATACACGGACTTACGATCGATAATCCCAGGGGCAGGCGATTCGAGCAGACGCGATTCGTTGGTTTGAATGTCGCCTTTGCCGTCTAGGGGACGAGCCAGGGCATCCACGACGCGCCCAATCATGGCATCCCCGACGGGAATCTGAGCAATTTTGCCTGTTGCGGTGACGTTACTGCCTTCTTGCACATCGCGACCGTCGCCCATCAACACCGCGCCCACGTTGTCTTCTTCTAAGTTGAGCGCAATTCCGACGGAGCCGTCTTCAAACTCTAGCAGTTCTCCCGCCATTGCTTTTTCCAGACCGTAGATCCGGGCGATGCCGTCTCCGACCTGAAGCACCGTTCCTACGTTGGAAACCTTTACACCTTTGTCGTAAGTCTCGATTTGCTGACGAATAATATTGCTAATTTCGTCGGGTCTGATTGCTACCATTGGAACCTCTTGGAAGGGATGAAGGAGGAGGGAGGAGGAATGAAACGTTTTTGAGTGCGGGTTAAATTGCCACTCCGTTTCTAGGTTGCACTACCTAGACGGAAGGAAATTCGACGGAGTTGACCCCGCAGGCTGGCATCAATCACTTGAGAACCCACTTTGATGATCACACCGCCAATTAAATCAGGGTCGATGCGGGTTTCGATGTCCACTTGATTGGCCGAAGTCATCGATTTGACTCGTTCGCGAATCGTGTTCTTTTGATCGTCGTTGAGGTCGATCGCCGAAGTCACTTCTGCCAAAACGGTCTGCTTGAGCTTCCGCAACAGCGTTTGATACTGTCTGCAAATGCCTTCTAGAAATCCGATGCGGCGGCGATCAACCAGCAGATTCAAGAAGTTCTGCATGTAGGGGTGAACTTGCTCCCCAAATACCTGCTGAAGCACGCTGCGCTTGGCATCTAGATTGACGATCGGGCTGGCCAAAAACTCTCGCATATCTGGGGAATCGTTGAACGCAGCCAGAATCGCGCCGACATCTTCACCAAAGCGATCGGTCAAGCCTTGAGACTGAGCCAGCGACAAGAGTGCTTGAGCATACGGCTCCAGAACTTCAGCCGTCAAAATACTATCTTTCATTAAGAAACCTCCAACTGAGCGATGCTGCTGTTAACCAGTCTTTGCTGCACATCATCGTTCAGACGGCCAGGAAGCTCACCTTCTGCGCGCTGCATGGCCAAAACTGCGATTCGCTGGCGCAATTCATTGATGACGCGCTCCTGATCACTGCCCATTTCTTGAGCCGCCGTTTCGCGCATTCGCTGAATATCTTGTTCTGCCTTCGCCAAAATGGATTCTCTCGCAGCCTTTGCCCCGTCTTCAGCAGAAGCACGAATCTTGGCGGCTTCACCTTGCGCTTGAGCTAACTTTTGCTGCTGCTCGGCTAGAGCGGAAGCAGCGGACTGTTTACGTTGTTCGGCTTCCTTGATGGCAGTTTCGATCGCGCTACGACGCTCACCCAAAATCTTACCCAGGAACCCTTTTCCGAAATAAACCACTAAGGCGATCACAATACTGAGATTGATCAGATTGGTTCCCAGGATGTCAGCGTTCAGCCCGAAACCACCTTTCTCTGCTGCCTCTGCTACCTCAGCGCCCAGTAAAGTGGCTCCGGTAGCGAGTTGCCAAAAAATTTCCATGACACTCATCCACAACTGCGTCGTTGACTATCCTATGTCTGCTATCTTGTGCCCAAACGTCTCAGAGCAGTCCGTTAAATTCCGACTAAAAGTTTATCTAGAATTTCACGACTCAGCGATTCAACCTGCTGCTCTAGCGTTTGCATGGCAGCTTGCTTTTGCTGGTCTAACTCTTTCTGAGCTTGCTCTCGTTGAGCTTGAGCTTCTTGTTGAGCCTCTGCCACTTTTTGAGCAGCAATTTTTTGAGCGTCCGCCTGCGCCGTAGCGATCGTCGCCTGGTACTGTCTGCGAGTGTCTGCGAGTTCAGTTTCGTACTGTTTCGCCATGCTCTCAGCTTTGGCCAGTCGTTCTTTCGCGTCGGTATCGTTACTGCGGATGTAATCGCTGCGGTCTTCGATCACTTTTGTCAATGGCTTGTAGAAAACCACGTTCAAAATTGCGGCTAAAAGAAGGAATTGCACTGCCATCAGGGGCAGAGTCGCATCGAAATCAAACATTGTCTTGGGTTAGGGCTAGAAAGTGCAAGCAGACTGCAAAAGGTTTTGAGTGCTGAATCCTCAAGTGAAAGGTTCAACACTCAGAACTGGGAAATCTACCCTATGAGAAGGGGTTTGCAAACAGCAACACCAGCGCGATCACCAGACCGTAGATGGTCAGCGATTCCATGAACGCGAGGGTCAACAGCAGCGTACCGCGAATTTTGCCTTCTGCTTCGGGCTGACGCGCAATACCAGCAACCGCTTCACCAGCCGCGTTACCTTGACCAATACCGGGGCCGATCGCAGCCAGACCAATTGCCAGAGCAGCAGCCAAAACGGAAGCAGCAGAAACGATGGGATCCATAATACTTATACCTTTGGGTTAACAGGACAGACGAGTGTTGCGTCTTGAAAACTGAACTGGGCGAATCCCGGACTAAATTCAGCGTTCAAAACAGTTGAGGATTTTACGGCGCGTGTTCCTCTTCACCGTGACCTTCGATCGCCTCATGAATATAGGCGGCAGCCAGAGTCGCAAACACAAGCGCCTGAATCGCACTGGTGAACAACCCCAACAGCATGACAGGTAACGGCACAAACAGAGGAACCAGCAGCACCAAGACTGCAACCACCAGTTCATCCGCCAGGATGTTGCCAAACAGACGGAAGCTCAGGGAGAGAGGCTTGGTAAAATCTTCGAGAATCGCAATGGGCAGTAAAATCGGCGTGGGTTGGATATACTTCGCAAAGTAGCCCAGACCTTTTTTGCTGAAGCCCGCGTAGAAGTAGGCCAGCGACACCAGCAACGCTAATGCCACGGTCGTATTGATGTCGTTCGTTGGGGCAGCGAGTTCTCCCTCTGGAAGTTTGATCAGCTTCCAAGGAATTAGCGCTCCCGACCAATTGGAGACAAAGATGAACAGAAACAGTGTGCCAATAAACGGCACCCAAGGACGATAATCTTTTTCACCCAATTGATTTCTTGCCAAGTCACGCACAAACTCTAGCGCGTACTCCATCAAGTTTTGAATGCCACTGGGAATGCGCTGAATGTTTCGCGTCGCCAACAGTGAGGCACCGACGAGCAAAGCAATCACAAACCAGGAGACAAGAAAAACTTGCCCATGCACCTTTAAGTTGCCAATCTGCCAATAGAGGTGATGACCAACCTCCAGGCTGGCGATCGGAAGGGATTTGGGAGCGTCGAGGAAATTTAGCATTTCAAGTTCAGGCGGCTTTCCCCAGTTCAAGGAGTAAGAATTTTGTACAAACCCCTGCTCTTCCCTGTTCTAAGAATGATCAGGAGTAAACAGGATTCGCAACGTGTAAACGAGGAGCGTTCCTTTGTAGGTCAAAAATCCCAAAAAAATAGGAAGTACATGTAGCTGATTCCACTGAGTTGCGACTATGATTAGCCCAACAAAAATCGCCATATGAGATTTCCCGATCCGGTCTTTTTGATTACCCAGTTGCTCTACGTTTCGAGCCAACAACTTCAAGTAAACCACACCTGTGACTGCTCCAATTAAATAATTAAGAGCGATGTTCAAGGAGTAGAAATACCAAACGGGGAAAAAGATGATCCCAGTGAGTGCGATCGTCAAGATCAACAACTCCTGTTGGAGCCGATAAAATTCTTGCATCGATCCACTGGTTTCTGGCAGTTGAGTACCTTGGGAGGTTTCCTCCATAGCAGGTGCGTTCCAGGAAGTTAGGTGAACATTGCCATGATAATCATTGGTTTCCAGAGGTGGCTTCCCAAGGAGTCCAAGGCTAACGCGACAGTGATCAAACCAGAAGCAATCATACCACGCAGGGGTAATAATACTTAACGCAAGAAGTCGCTGAATTTAAAGCAAAAAGTCAAGAAACAAGACGTTTTTTACCCAATTGCAGGCATTTGGAAAGCAGAAGACCCTTTTCGATCGAGTTGCAAAACAGCAAAAAGCCCCAACACCAGGTCAGGGCCAATTTTTTCAACAGACAAATGAGCTAAATGAGCGACTTAAGGAACAACTGACAAAGAGTAAATGATTGAAAGCAGCAGAATCTAGAATTTTACAGTTTATTGTCCATCCCTCATCCCTCCTCGCTCTCATCCCTATTCTTTACCTGTTACCTTCTCAACCGCTTCTTTCACGCCTTCTACTACAGGGTTTTCGCCAGGATGCTCTTCCTTGTAGACCTTCATTTCCTTTTTATATTCCTTCTCTAAGCCATTTGGATCTTTGGTCGCCTTAACCGCTTCCTCATAGGCAGCATTCCGACTGGCAGGAGTCTTGACTACTTCACTAAAAGATTTTTCGGTCGCTAGCGGGCTTGCTTCTTCTGCAAAACTAGGCTGACTCCCCATCACAAAACCTGATGTAAGAATAAGAATAGCTAGACTCAAAATCACAACACCGTTGCGAATCGCTTGTTTTAGGGTTGAAAGAAGTTGCATATATAGTTCCTCGTATGGGGATTTAACTGCCCTTCAAGCTTTTTAGTTAAAGGACTGAAACGAATCATACAAATCGGCAGAAACAACGACCTCTATCAGAGGAACGATTGATCGATTGTCAGGGGTTGTTCATTTTTCTTTCGTCCGATCGCTCCTCATTCCTCCCTAAAATATTCAGAATACGTCCGTTCGCTCTGCACAGGACAAATGCTTTGACAGCGTTATGATTTCGTAGCGGTTTAGATCATCTGCATCCACTTCACACTCAACCCCAGTACTTTTCTATGACCTCCAGCCTTCGTTTTCTTATGTGTCCTCCTGACCACTACGACGTGGATTATGTGATCAATCCCTGGATGGAGGGCAACATTCACAAATCGTCTCGTGATCGTGCCGTCGAGCAGTGGCAAAAATTGCATAGTGTCATTCAAAATCACGCGATCGTCGATCTGGTTAAGCCTGAGATTGGCGTTCCGGATATGGTGTTTACGGCCAACGCGGGTTTGGTGCTGGGCAAAACGGTCGTTCTGAGCCGCTTCTTTCACAAAGAGCGTCAGGGAGAAGAACCTTTCTTTAAACAGTGGTTTGAAGATAATGGCTACACCGTTCACGAATTGCCTAAAGATTTGCCCTTTGAAGGAGCCGGAGATGCGCTGCTCGATCGCGAGGGTCGTTGGCTCTGGGCGGGGTATGGCTTCCGTTCAGAATTAGATTCGCATCCTTATTTAGCGAAGTGGTTGGATATCGAAGTCGTTTCTCTGCGGCTGATGGATGAGCGGTTTTATCACCTCGATACTTGCTTCTGTCCGCTTAACAATGGCTATTTGCTTTACTATCCGCCTGCGTTTGATGCGTACTCTAACCGTATGATCGAGATGCGCGTCCCCGAAGCCAAACGGATTCCGATCAGTGAGCCGGATGCAGTCACGTTTGCCTGTAATGCGGTCAACATTGAGGAAGTCGTCATTCTTAACAAGGCCAGCGACGAACTGAGACAACGGCTAACCCAAGCCGGATTTCGCGTGATCGAAACGCCTCTGACCGAATTTCTCAAAGCAGGCGGCGCGTCTAAATGTCTAACGTTGCGCGTCACAGAACCTGTGCGAGTCGAGCTTCATGCGAGTGCGGCGATCGAGAGTCGTACCGTTCGTTTAGACGGGCATTTATTGGATTCGGGGTTGATTAACCAGGCGCTGGATGTGATTGTCGAAGCGGGCGGCAGCTTCCAGGTTCTCAATTTCAATTTGGGCGAACAGCGACAAAGTACCTCATCTGCTGACGTAAAAGTGACGGCTCCCTCCCACGATGTGATGGAAACGATCATGAGTCAGTTGATTGACCTCGGAGCGTTGCCGCCGCCTCAAGAGATGTGTGACTCTCAGCTAGAAGCCGTGATTCAAACTGGGGTGTCGCCGGATGATTTCTATGTGACGACAATCTATCCGACGGAAGTGCGTATCGACTGTCGATGGGTCAAAGTCGAAAAGCAGCGTATGGATGCGGCGATCGTCATTCGTGCGGATGGCTCCCCTCCTGTATGCAAGCTGCTGCGGGATTTAGAAGTGGGCGATCGCGTTGTCGTCGGAGTTGAGGGCATTCGTACCATTCGCAAAACCGAGTCGCGGGAACAGCGCAATACCCAGGAATTTAGCTTTATGGGAGCGGGAGTTTCGAGTGAGCGGCGCGTCGAACTGGTCGTCGAACAAATTGCCTGGGAACTGCGCCAAATCAGAGATCAGGGCGGCAAAGTCGTCGTGACAGCCGGGCCGGTCGTAATTCACACAGGCGGCGGCGAACATCTGGCGCATCTGATTCGAGAAGGCTATGTGCAGGCGCTGTTGGGAGGAAACGCGATCGCCGTTCATGATATGGAGCAGTCAATCATGGGCACTTCTCTCGGCATGGATATGAAGCGGGGCGTTTCGGTTCGGGGGGGGCATCGCCACCATTTGAAAGTGATCAACGCGGTGCGTCGCTGTGGCAGCATCACTCAAGCCGTCGAACAGGGCATCGTCAAAAACGGCATTTTCTACGAATGTGTGCGCCACAAGGTTCCCTTTTCGCTGGCGGGTTCGATCCGCGATGACGGGCCGCTACCTGACACTCAAATGGATCTGATCAAGGCTCAAGAAGACTATACGCGCCTGATTGAGGGAGCCGACATGATTTTGATGCTGTCTTCGATGCTGCACTCGATCGGCGTGGGTAATATGACTCCCG
The DNA here is from genome assembly GCF_052939515.1 of Phormidesmis sp. 146-33. NCBI lineage: Bacteria > Bacillati > Cyanobacteriota > Cyanophyceae > Leptolyngbyales > Leptolyngbyaceae > Phormidesmis > Phormidesmis sp. 146-33. The sequence goes on along the minus strand of NZ_JBJPHU010000040.1, from coordinate 36,201 downwards.
CTGGGGTGAAGATGGTTTGCGTCGATATCAACCCGGCTGTGGTGACGAAATTAAGCGATCGTGGCTCCGTCGAGTCGGTGGGAGTGGTGACGGATGTTGGCCTATTCCTCAGCCTTTTGGTGCAGCAGTTAGATAAGTTGACCAGTCCCTATCATCTGGCTGAAGTCGTGTGAGCCGTTCTTAACTAAGGCTTAGGCTGTTTGTGGAGATCAGCTAGAACCCATCGCTTCTGGTCTCCATTTCTGTATTGAGAACCTGCTTTCTAGCAAAACTCATTTTAGGGATTGCTGACGGCGACGATCGATCCAGCATCTCTCAGAAAATATGCGGATTACTTACCATAATTCAGTGCATATACTGAATCTTTCGGTTCACTCGCTACAAAAGCTTTTGTCTGGATTGATTCTAAAATTCTTTCTCTCAGGCTCATAAGTCTTTCAGAATGTCTGTCTTTAGGCAATTCACAACCCACGCTTTTTAAGGATTCCTGATTTTGTAGGTTGTAGCATTCTATCGGGCTAACTTCTCAAAAAACAATCTTATAAATTAGTCGTAGACAACTACCACAAAAAAGTTTCGGTTAAATAAGTTACATCGGTTTTCGAGGATTACTAGATTAATGAAGTGCTTGTAAACCGACTTTGAAATTGATATTAACCTAACCTTCATCCAGGTACAAAAAAGGGTGTTGCGATCGAGACAGATTTATACTTTGCTAATTAGTCAGTTCTGTGTAGACTAAAGCAATTTTTGAGGATTTTGAACTTAAGGCGCTTGAGCTATTCCCGCTTCTTACACGGCACTACCTTTAGGTAGAATAAGTATACGGGGATGCTACAGTGTCAACCAATACCACTGCTGCTCTTGTAGACACCGAATCGATTTTTCTAATCCTTTAGAGTTGCTAAAAAATCTAACGATTTTAAAATCGAACCTGTCTGTATTCGCTACAAAAAATCTACCTAGAGTCGAACGATCGAAGGCTCATAAAAAAGGATGAATCATCTGGCAGAAGGTGTGTTTCTTTCCGTCTCTTTACGAGGTTGAAGAAATTCTCAATCATTCAAAGATGAGTGTTATTACGGTACTAAATCAACAATTGCTCCTCTATAACTATCGATAAGCGCTCTTACAGAAGGGAATTTGTGGTCTATTTCAAGGCATTAAGCCAACGTTTTGTACGACCCAAAATTTCCAACTTTCTAACACGGTTCAGCTATCTTGCTGATCTGAATTTCATCCTGAAGATGCTAGGTTTGGTTAAATGAAAGAACTGTTTACTTTTGATTGCTTAAAATAAAGCGATTCGATCTAGACGCTTCGCCAAACCTGATTTGAAACTGTTATCCAATTGCAGCGTAATAGGGACTGCTTTCATACGATGAAGTACGATTCCTTGGACTACAAGCCTACGAATCATGAGGTGGGTGTTTACGAGTGTGAGATTCACCTCAAATTTAGGCTCGTTGAGGAGAAAGGGGCACTGAAAGACCGGGAACAACTCCTGGAAATTCTAATTGATGCGTTCACTTGCGGAAGTGACGAATATATGGAACCGCTTCAGGTTGAGGTCGAGGCACAAGAAATTTCCGAAATTGAAGCCTCACCCCAAATGCGTCGCCAATTGATTCGCCTGCGGAACGCCAAAGATTAGATCGAGAAGAGGGCGCGATCGAGACGGATGAGTTCCCCGTTTCTCTCCTGTCCTCTTCTCAATTGCAACAAGTCTCGATTGATCGCAGAATAGAAGCAGTTGCCTCACTCCTTGACTGCGATGATCACTGCTTTAGCTGACACCAAAAATCTTCTCTCTGATCTGATCAAGCGCTACGGTTCTCAAGTTGACCATCTAGCGATCCGTCTAGAGTCCGCCGAAGGAACTGATATCTTGCTCAGAGGAAACAAAATTGAAACCCTGAGCGAAGGGATCTCTTTGGGCGGGCAGGTGAGAGCTTGCTACAAGGGCGGCTGGGGATTTGCCAGCTTTAACCAGCTTGCGACGCTGGCGGATCGGATCGAGGAAGCGATCGCCGCTGCTCGAATTGTAGGCTGTGACGAAACGATTCTTGCGCCCATTACGCCCATCCAGGATATTTGCACCTTGCCGCTCACAGGCACCGATCCCCGACAAATTACGCTAGCTCGCAAGAAAACACTTTGTCAATACTACGGCGAGATTCTGCGAAGCGTCGATCCGAAAATTGCTACGATTTCGGTTCGGTATGGCGACAGTGCCCAGAAAATTGTTTTAGCGACATCCGAAGGCACCCTGATCGAGCAGTCCTGGGTAGACATTGAGATGCGATTTGCGGCGACGGCTCGTGATGGCGAAACAGTGCAAACGGGACGAGAAACGATCGGCTCCCGTAAAGCCTACGAAGATCTGGAAGGATTAGACGAGCAGGTTCATCAAGCGGCACAGCGATCGGTGCAGTCCCTCTCCCTGCCGCCTGTCAAGGGCAACACTTACACCGTTGTCATTGATCCCATTCTCACTGGACTGTTTGTGCATGAAGCGTTTGGGCATCTCTCAGAAGCAGATATGGCCTATGAGAATCCTGATTTGCTGGAAGTGATGAGTCTGGGACGGCAGTTTGGCCCGTCTGAGTTGCAGATTTTTGATGGCGCGGCGATCCCTGAGCATCGAGGCAGCTATTTTTACGATGATGAAGGTGTAGCAGCGACGACGACTCAGCTAATGACCGATGGCGTTCTCACTGGGAGACTACACTCACGCGAGACGGCTGGCAAACTGGGGGAAACGCCGACCGGAAACGCCCGCTGCTTGAACTATCACTATCCACCGATCGTCCGTATGACTAACACTTGGATCGAGCGAGGCAAGACACCTGTGCAAGATCTCTTCAACGACATTCAAGAAGGCGTATATGCCCGCAACTGGCTCGGCGGTATGACCAATGGCGAGATGTTTACTTTTACAGCAGGGGAAGCGTGGATGATTCGCAACGGCAAAATTGCTGAACCTGTGCGAGACGTGACGCTTTCTGGAAATGCCTTTAAGACGCTGGCAGACATCGAAGCGATCGGGGATGACTTTTATTGGGATGAGTCGGGCGGCTGTGGCAAAGGAGGGCAGAGCGGTTTAGCCGTGGGATGTGGTGGCCCAAGCTTGCGGATTCGAGATGTGGTGGTGGGGGGAGAAGCGATCGAAGAGTAGTGTCCCCAATCTCAAAACTCGTCTTTTTCTTCGACCTCTTTTTCTTCGCCAGGGAGTCTGCCACGTCGTTTGCGGGCTTCCATTGCACGTTCTAGTAAGGTTAGCAGTCCAGGGGCTTCTTCTTGCAGCGTGAGGAGGAGCCGTTCGCCTTCTTCTATGTCACCGGGGTCTTCTCCCGTTTCCATAACGGCTTTGAGTCGGGGGAGGGCGAGTTCGTCAACCAGTTGCACCAGACTATGGAGACATCGATTAAACTGTCGCTCAGTCAGTATGGAGTCTTCTAGCGGAAACTCAATAATGGCGCGAATTTCTCCATCGGAGGGATCGTACTCCCATTGCAGCATTTTGGTTTCCCATGAAATACAGAGCATGGTCTGGAGAATGGCATCTTTGTGTGGGTGATCCTTTACGCCAGCCAGCACACGAGGGGCAAATAGCTCAAAAAATTCTCCGTCTTCATCCAATTGGATCACGATGAGAAAATCTTCGATGTTTTCACCATAAACGCCAGTGAGAATGCGGCACTCTTCGGGATCAAGTCGATATTTCCAGCCTTTTTTAGTCAAGTAAGTGGCGATCTGTTCTAGCGTTGTGCCCATAGAGTCGTGAGGGATGAGGGATGAGGGATGAGGGATGAGGGATGAGGGATGAGGGATGAGGGATGAGGATTGTTTTTGCTGGTTACTCGACCGTGGAGGCAATCAGGAGTTTCTAGCCAGTTGGAGTAAAAACCTAGCCCAGTGTAGCTGTCGGATGTGGCGTGGTGTCAAGCTGAGAATGGCGGAGGTGTGGCTGCTTCCGACTTTAGCGCTAAGGCCGAGTCTACCTGTTTTAGCAAATTCTCCAGGGTTGAGGAGTTATCTAGGGTGATAGTTGCTTGATGACATTTCTCAGCGATCGCCATTTGGCTGTCAATTCTCGCTTGTGCCTGTTTTCTAGTCAGGCCGCGCTCAATAAGTCGTTGAATCTGTTGCTCTAAGGGGCAAGACACGACCCAAATTTCTGTTACCAAATCGGTCATTTGCGCCTCAAATAGTAAAGGAATCACCAGCACGATCGTTCCAAATTTTTGAATCAAGCGATCGCGCTCTTGAGTGAGAACTTGCCGTACATGGGGATGAATCTGCTGGTCAAGCCAGATGCGTTCTGAAGGTTGGTTGAAAATGATTTCGGCGAGTTGAGTGCGATCGAGCGTGCTATCTGAGCGCAAAATTTTGGAACTGTAGCGATCGACGATTTTCTCTAGGATTGGGCTTCCAGGCTGGACGGCATCTCTGGCATACAGGTCAGCATCTAAAATTGGCAGATGATTTTGGGCGAGGTAGTTAGAGACGGTGGTTTTGCCCATGCCAATACCTCCTGTTAAGCCAATGATGCGCGGTGACGTGACCCAGCGATTCATTTGAAAACTTACCTGTCTGTCGATCGATTCGCTTCTAGTGTAGACTCCAGACTGGAGGAGCGCGTCACATGAAAGCCTTTTCGCATTACTTAATTTTGCTGGTTGCCATTCTCATTGGGGCTGTCTTGAGATTTTGGAATCTGGATGCCAAGCCACTTTGGATGGATGAAGTGATCACAGCGCTCTTTAGCTTTGGGCGAAATTATTACGACGTGCCGCTTGAGAAAGTAGTTTCGCTGAATGCGATCGAGCAGGTGTTTACCTTCAGATCCGATTCCACTTGCGCTGACATTGCTCAAACGATCTCTGTACAGTCCGTTCATCCGCCTTTGTTTTTTTGTTGGTTACACAACTGGCTTGGATTGTTGCAGTCTGATTCGTGGGTGTGGAATGTGCGATCGCTCCCAGCATTGTCCGGAGTGTTTCTAGTTGCTGCACTTTACTATCTAAATCGCGTTGCTTTTTCCATTCCAGCAGGGTTGTCCGCAGCGTTTGTGATGGCGGTGTCTCCATTTGCAGTTTATCTTTCTCAAGAAGCGCGTCACTACACGATTCCAATGTTGCTAATCACAGTGTCGCTGGTGGGACTGGTGCGAATTGGACAAGACCTGCGATCGCGCCCACAAAACTGGGGAGTCTGGCTGGGATGGGTCGTTGCGAACAGCGTCGGATTTTATGTCCATTATTTTTTTATTTTGGCGACGATCGCTCAAATTCTCACGCTGATTGTGCTGCTCAAGCTCACTCATTCCCGACACTCTATTCTTCCTTTGATTTTGGCGGTTGGAGGAATTGGACTCACTTATCTTCCCTGGCTACCAACTTTTGTCAGTCATTTTAGTCGCCCCGAAACCGATTGGTTGCAGTCTACTCAGCCTATTTGGATACAAGCGATCGCGCCGCTCTATCAATTAGCTGCCGGATGGTTGTTGATGACGATCGCGCTACCTGTCGAGAATCAACCACTTTGGGTAGCCATTCCGTCTGCGCTGTTGATGTTGCTGTTTGGCGGTTGGGTGGTATGGCGAGTGTCAAGGGGAATAAAACGACTTTGGAATGCCCCAGACACCCATTGGGAAACGCTGATACTAACGACTTTTGTCATGGCAGTGTTAATAGAATTTCTGGCGATCGTGTACGGCTTGGGCAAAGATATTACACAGGTTCCCCGCTACAATTTCATCTACTATCCAGCTATCTGTGCCTTGTTGGGCGCAAGTCTAGTTGCAAAACGCACCGACCAATTTAGAAGCCCGCCTCACTCCTCACTCCTCACCCCTCACTTCTCACTCCTCACCCTGCTAATCGTCGGTTTCATCAGTTGTGGATTTGTAGTCAACGATCGCGTCTTTCTCAAGCCCTATCATCCCCAACAAGTCGCTTCAAGTATGCTCACGTCTGGTTCATCGGTCGTTGTCATGGCCTATGAGGATTTTCAAGAGATTGCGTTGGGTTTGAGTTTTGCGTTGGCGTTGGAGCGACCCTTGACAAATGACTCGAAGAGACCGCCCCATTCCGATCGCACGAATTTTGCTTTTTTGGGGCGATCGACACAAAGTTACGAATCATTTTGGCGCAAATTGCCAACCCTCAAAACTGAGATAATTCCACAAAATTTATGGTTGATCGCTCCTGGGCTGAGGAAATCAGACTTTCCGACTCAACTTTCTCTCAATTCAACGCTTTGTCAGATTGATCTCGATCGCTACTACCGAGTGGGTGTTCCTTATCAAGGCTATCGATGCGAAAGTGAGCCGTAGAAAATCACATCGATTACCGCAGTAGAACACGACTTCGAGGGCCAACTGGAGACGCTTTCTGAAACTCTAAGACGACTCGATTGACTTCAAAAAATTGATTGCTGCGGTAGACACTTCCTACATCAATAGGAGAAGCCTGAGAAACTGAATTAGTAGCTGGGTTGCTAATAGAAATTGGATTGCTGACAGGATTTAGATTGCTGATAGGAAGCGGATTGCTAATAAGAGGCGGATTGCTGATGGGAGGCGTTCCGCTGGGGGAAATCGGAGCTAATCCACTCGGTATCGTAATAGTCAACTGAACGGGCATATTATTCACCGGATACGAGAAGACGGTTGGCTGGGGAGCAATTTGAGGCGTTGCCTGCAAGTTGTATTGTGACCGAAAATCAAACACGGTTGGACTCGAACCGCCGTTACGATCGCTATATCGTGGCCCCTGTCCTCGAATGTTAAAGGTGCCTTGATATTGTTGTCCGGTTTGGGGATCGGTTGCTGTTCCAGTATATTGACCCTGCACCACAAATTCGTCCTGAATGTTGCCGTGAAATTTAACAGGGGCGACATTGTTCGATCGCTGAATTAGCTGCAATTCGCCATTGGATAGAACTGGAGATAAAAGCGTTCCATCGGTTGAGACTACCGGAATGCCTCGAAAATCGACAAAATATCGCCCGTTGCTATCCATTCGCACCAGATTGGGATTGATGTCTTGAGCCGAGAAAACCAGCACTCCATTGCGAAAATAACGCCCCTGACTATCTGTGTCTACTCGCGTGGTTCCTTGATTAAAATTGGGATTCCGGCTAGGTGGTGTGATTGTTCCGCTGACGGTTCCGGTACTGTTAATCGTGACTTGTGCCACTGCGTTGAAGGGAATGAGTGCGATCGCGATTCCATTCCCAATCATCCAAGCATATTTGAACATTTTTGTTTGCATGATCATTCTTGATAAAAAACTAGAATCGAAATGTGGCTCGTAGTGCCCCGATCATTAACGTGTCGTTGGCGGCATTGTGACCGGGATTGAAGACAACCAGCACACCCGGAGTCAGGTCGATCGCAGGGCTTAACCTGGCTCGATAAAACAGTTCCAGGTGAAGTGCGCTGTCAGGCTGTCCCCCAGATTCGCCGTCAATGCTAAATCGCGGAAAGTTGTAGCCAGAAGGTAGCGTGCTTGAGGTAATTTTAGGCGGCTGGCCCACCAAAATGCCCCCCAAATTGCCCGGTGCAAACAGATCAGGAAAGGCAGAAAAGACCATCCAGTTTGTCGTTTTGACCGAGCCTGAAACATTCGCCGCTGATGAAGTTGTCCAACCGCCCCAACCGCCGATCGTCCATTTGGGATTGACGCGCCAGGCGACGGTTGCTCCGACTGCATGAGTGTTAAATTCGCTGTGGGTGGGGGCAAAGGGTGACAGCAGTTGAGAATCGCCAACCCCGTTGCCCAAAAAGCCGTCGGGCGAGTGAGAAAACAAGTAATTGATGCCAACCTCGATCGTATTTGTCGGCGCGATCGACAGTTGAACCCCGGCTGTGTAGCGTCCGCCAAACAATCCGCCCTGCCGTTTGTCCCCTGCAAAAGCGGGCATTTCTGCACTATAAACTCCCTGCAAACTGACGCGACGAGCAATCTGCCAGTCAAATCCGATGCCTCCGGTGCCACTGCCGATCGTCAAAATGGGATTGCGCTGGCCCAACAGTGATAAGGCTCCGTCGCCCGACCCTTCGAGCGGATTGATCCCCCGAAAGGTATTGGCCGCATTCACTCCGGCCGGCCCGACCACGATGCCAAACCGATCGCTGAGGGGAAACCGATACGATAAGTCACTGAGGACTAGCTGATTGTCTAGTTCTGACTCGTAGGCGAGCCGTCCCATATTGGTTGAGAGTTGGGGAGCGGACGATCGCAAGTTTCCGGTTTGCAGTCCTGTGAGCAGTAAATCATTGCCGCGAAAGGAGGTGGCAAGTGAGATTTCGACGTGATTGCTGAAGGTGATCTCAGACTTGCCGCTGCGCTCTTGGATGCCATCGCGAGGAAACAAATCGGCTCCGACTTCATTGCTGCCGTGGACTGAGAAAATCGCCTGACCAAACAAGCGGGTTGTGGTCGAAAACTGATTTTTTTCTAGCGCCACTGTTCGCGTTTCCAGGGCATCCAGTTGACCCCGCAGGCTGGCTAATTCTGCCGCAAATTCTTCTTGTAGTTTTTGCAGCGTGATCAGATCTTCTCGTTTGACTTGATCATCAGAAGTGCTGGCGATCAATTCATTCACTCGACTCAGACAAGCATTCAATCCAGCCGCAAATTCATATCGAGTCAGGGCCCGTTGCGAAGCAGTTCCCCCTCTGGGGTAAACGCCGCGAAAGGTTTTGTCAGAATAGCCCTCAATGCATCCGTATCGCTCGACGAGGGTTTGTAGCGATTGGAACGCCCAATCGATCGGCTGTACATCTGCAAGTTGAGAGACAGAATTGACCTGCGCCATTGATGGCTCGTCGTCTAGCTTTTGAGCGGATAAGCCAACAGCAGGTAAGACAGGCGAGGAAACTTCTGGAGGAGTAGACAAATTTTCTGGAGGGTTTGAGAGGATTGAAGCTTCTAGATTGGAGGCGATCGCAGATTCAGTCTTCTCTGATTTGACCGCAGTAGAACTTTCTGAGACTTCTGGCAAAGTGGATGAATCCTCCTCACTGAAAGACTTTTGCTCTACAGTTGCCTGATTTTCTTCTAGGCGTGTTTCTGCTTCCTGGGCTGCTTTTTGACTAAACTCTGGCTGAATCTCCCGCTCTGGCGAAACAGATGGCGCGACTTCGGACGGCTGCACTTGAATAGGAACAACCTGAGACAGCGCGATCGTCGGCTGATTTTGAGCCTGATTGGGATCGAGTCTGGGCTGTTGTGAAGTCGCTAATGTAGCAATCAATCCAAAGTCCGTCATTGCAGTGGGGTTGTAGTTTGACCTTATTCTTATACTTAGAAACTTGTATCAATCAGCACGATATTCTCGCTTGACACTGAAGTTGGGCGTTTCTACGGATAGGTCAATTGACATAATTGGCATTTTCAACCTCTCACCGCTGGTAGATGCCTGACGAGGTAGATATTTATACGGTGGGGTGGGAAAAAGTAGAAGAGAGTGTAAGCTGTGCAAATATTTATTCCAAAAAAATTAAGTGCTGGACGGTTGGCGATGTCGATCGCGCTGTTAATTCCTGTGATGGCATCCTGTGCGTCAGAGATGGTTAAAGCCCCGGCTGATACTTCTCCGACTCCAGCGCAGAATGCCCCTGCGATCGCTCCGACTACACCCCCCACCATTAGCGCGTCGCCAACTAACAAGACATCGGGCGAGACATCGGGCAGCATTGTGGATGTGGCCTCTGCTAACCCTTCGTTAAAGATGATGACGGCGGCAATTCAAGCAGCAGGGCTAACTTCAACTTTGCAAGGAAAGGGGCCGTATACGGTATTTGCGCCCACTGACCAGGCGTTTGCGTCCGTTCCGGCGGCGACTCGGCAACGGGTTCTACAACCTGAAAATCGCGCAATTTTGACTCGCATTCTGACCTATCACGTTGTTCCGGGTGAGATTACTTCTAGCCAGTTGAAGTCAGGAGATGTGAAAACGGTTGAAGGTAAAACGATCGATATTCAAGTCAAGTCAGCCCAAGTGACGGTGAATGAAGCAAAGGTGACACAGCCTGATATTCGAGCCAACAATGGTGTGATTCATGTGGTCGATCGGATTATCATTCCCCCTGACGTAAACCTGTAGATTTAATTTGGGAATAGTTATAGAGAGGAAACGAAACAAATAGGGGCGGTTGAAACCGCAGCTAAGAGAACGAAGTCCGCCTTCGCGGGCTAAAGGATAGGGAAGTGTGAGACGTAACTTTACACAGTTGTATGTGCATCTGGTGTGGGCAACGTGGGATCGATTGCCACTCATCACACCAGACGTTCAAGAAGCACTTTATAACCTGATTGTGTATGAGTGTGAGCAGATGGAATGTCAGATCATCGCGATCGGGGGTATTGAAGATCATATGCATTTGCTAACCGGGTTTTCTTCAAGTTTGGCGATCGCTACCCTTGTCAAACAGATCAAAGGAAGTTCGTCTCACTGTATGACGCATCAGACGAAACCAGGTAACTTTTTTAAGTGGCAAGGAAGTTATGCTGCATTCACAGTCAATCCACAAGACCTTAACCCTGTTGCTGCCTACATTCACAATCAAGCCAATCACCATCGTCAACGGACGGACATTTCTTCCTGGGAAATCCCGATATCTAACTGACCAATAGAGCGTTCTAACCTGCGAAGGCGGGTTTTGTTCTCTTAGCCGCGGTTTCAACCGCCAGGTTATTTTGAAATTTACTTGACGCGAACCAAAAATCCCGATATTCTCTCAGATTAAGGTTGCCTTTTCGTCGCGATGAGGCAACTCGATCGCCCAAAAAATCTAGTCTGTCGCCGCCCAAGATTGCTGACAACAACCAAGGGCAGCTAACCCGCAGGACTGTGATCCCCAGTCTAGAGGGCTAATGGAGGATCTTATCACTCCCATAGCCGCTCTGACTTGTCATGCTTGTCGGGGTGGCTAGTTTTTTGGGTTTTCTTGCAAAACCTAAGATGGAGTCAATCCTCATGGCCGAAGCTATTTTGAACGCAGGGTTCTGGCTTTGCGATTTCGCCTACGCAATTTTAGAAGCGATTCAAGAACGCTATTTTCCCGAATCCATTCCCAAAGTAACGCTGGTGGTCAGGCATCCCCAAACGTCCCTCAAGCTCCAGGACATTCTCGCCGAGTTTGAGATTCCCCAAAGATCTCCCACCTTTGAGTCGCTCCGCATTTTGATCATCAGTTCTCCTGGTGGCGTGACCGAGACGATTCACAACCTACACGCAAGGGGATTTGCCGAAGTCAATGATTGGAGTGCTTTGCTGCCTGCCCCCGTGCCCGGAGAAGTGATGAGCATTCTCAGTCGGCAGCGTCAACGCTTGTAAGTAGCTGACGGTTAGAAGCCGCCTCTACCCAAACAAAGTCTACCTTCGTAAACTAGCAGTGTTTAACCCGCGAAGGTAGGTTTTGTTCTCTTAGGATCGTGAATTAAACAACCTGTAATTCTCGCGGTTTCGCTTCGTTTGATTCGGCTTCTGCCCCCTAAATCCCCCAAATTTGGGGGACTTTGAACCGCGAAACTGCCTTAAATTCTAGAATTTCTGCTTTCTCAAAGTCCCCCAGAATGGGGGATTTAGGGGGCGAAGTCGCTTGGCAATAAACGATCTTATTTAATTCGCGATCCTTAGCTGCGGTTTTAACCACCAGGTTGATTGTTTCAAGGTCTGAGTTGATCTGACCCATCTCACGCCTACCAATTATTCCTTATAGCAGCGCCTCAAGTTTTTTTGTAATTTGTCAACTTGATGGTAAAAATGACGGAGATTACAAGTCACCTGAAAAGCCGTGTTTCGTTTTTTTACTAAATTAGATTACCTGCTGCGAGAAACGCTCCTAGGATTGCAGCGCGGCGGCTGGATGAATTGGGCCGCCATCAGCACCGTCACCGTTTTGCTGTTTTTGTTTGGCATCGGACTGCAAACTTCGTGGCAACTAGAAGGATTACTCAATCAGTTTGGCAGCCAGTTAGAAGTCTCGGTCTATCTCGACACGGGCGTGGGCGCAGAAACCCTCAAGCCGATCGTCGAAAAAATCCCCGAAGTCGCCGCCGTTCAGAGCATTCCTAAAGAAACAGCCTGGACGAATTTAGTTAAAGAATTGGGCATTTCTGACCTCAAAGATGTGACCCAGCAGCTAGAAGGCAACCCGCTCGTCGATGAGCTAAAGGTCAAGGCAAAGTCTTCTGAACAGGTGCCCTCGCTTGCCAAAAAGTTGAAAGCGCTGGGCGGCGTGGACAATGTGCAATATGTCGATGAAGCGGTCAAGCAAATTGCTCAACTCAATCGCGGACTAAATTGGGTCAGCTTGGCGATTACGGGCATGTTGACGCTGACCTCGATGGCGGTGATTAATACGACGATTCGGTTAATTGTCATGGCTCGTCGCCGCGAGATTGAAGTCATGCAATTAGTTGGCGCAACCGCTAGCTGGATTTATTTTCCGTTTATTCTTCAGGGCGTGACGTTTGGTGTGGTGGGCGCGACGATCGCCTGGGGGTTTATCCGCAGTGTCGAACAATTTTTGCAAAACCAACTGTCTCAGCAAGCCGACTTTGTGCAGTTTTTGACCACAGGGTTGCAGCTTAAACCAGAGAATGCGATCGCGCTCCCTCTGATCCTGTTGGGGTTTGGGGGCTTTATAGGATTGTTGGGCAGTCTGTTTGCTGTGCGTCGTTTTTCGACTCGTTGATCGGTTTCGCACTAATGGTCAATTTTCCAACAGTATTGGGCTGCGCTGTCGATCGATTGCGTCATCAAAAGTTCGGTGATGTGGTTGGCGGATAGCGGCGGCGAGAAGAGATAGCCCTGAATCTGATCACACTGCATGGTTTGAAGCGGTTCGAGTTGAGCGATCGTTTCTACCCCTTCGGCCACGACATCCATTCCCAGTTTGTGGGCGAGGACGATGATCGCTTCTACGATCGCCCGATTTTCAGCACTGACATCAAGCTGATGAATAAACGAACTGTCAATTTTGAGTGTGTTAGCCGGAAATCGATGCAGATAACTTAAGGATGAATAGCCCGTGCCAAAGTCATCAACGCTGATTTGAATGCCCAGATGTTTGAGCCGACCCACTTTTGCCCGTGTGACTTCTCCCCGCTGCATAAAAATCGTTTCTGTAATTTCTAGCTTTAGGCTCTGAGGCGGTAACTGCGTCTCGATCAGAATGTGATTAATCTGCTCTAATAAATCAATTTGTAAAAACTGTCTGCCGGATAAATTGACGCTGACTGTGAGCGATCGACAGCCCAAAAATTGCTGTTGCCACACGCTCATTTGAGAACAGGCTTGCTGAAGCACCCAACCGCCCAGTTTAACGATCAGTCCCGTCTCTTCGGCAATGGGAATAAACTTGGCAGGAGAGATCCGTCCTTGAGTCGGATGATTCCACCGAACGAGCGCCTCAAACCCAGTCAAGCAGGCGGTTTGTGAATGCACGATCGGCTGGTAGTAGACTTCAAATTCTTCCCGTTCGATCGCACGTCTCAGATCGGTTTCTAACTGCAATCGCTCAACTGCTTGCGTATGCATGTTGGCATTAAAAATATCATAGCCCGCTTTGCCATTTAATTTAGCGTGATACAAAGCAATATCGGCATTGCGTAAAAAGCTTTCTGGGCGCTTACTGTCGATCGTGCTCAAGACGATTCCAATACTCATGCCAATAAAGATTTCATTCCCATTCACGTTAAAGGGTTGCTCAAACTCTTCTAAAATACGATCTGCAGCTCTCGTAACGTCTGTAATGTCAGTAACTTGATTGAGAAGGATAATAAATTCGTCTCCGCCAAAGCGACCAATGATATCAATCGATCGCAAACACAAACTCAATCGTCTCGCAACTGAGATCAACAACTGATCGCCAATCAAGTGACCCAAGCTATCATTGACAAACTTGAAATGATCCAGATCTAAAAATAGAACCGCAAATAGACTACTGGTAGAATCAGCAGTGGTAATACGGTTGTTTTCTTCATAATGCAGAATGACTTCGTGTAGTTTTTGCTGAAATGAATTGCGATTGAGCAGTCCTGTTAATGCATCGTGAGACGCTGTGTAGACCAGTGTGGTGAATGAAGATTGTAGCTGTCCTGCCATCCGATTAAATGCAGTGGACAACAGAGAAATTTCACTAATTCGAGAGTCCTGAACTCGCTGCTGCCAATCTCCACTCGATAAGGCATTCGCCGTGTTGACCATTCTCAAAATCGGCTCGACGAGCCTTCGGGAGGTCACTGCCCCGATCGCCGAAGCCGCCACCAGCGCCAGCAAGCACAAGAAAATAGTGGCCTGAGTATTATGGTGCGCCACTTCCATAAAATCGGACTCTGGCACCACGACGACAATGAGCCAATCCAAGCCAAAGCGATCGTTCCAGGGACTCACGCTCACAAACTGCTGTACTCCCACGCGCTCAAAGCTAAACTGCTGATTTCCCTGAATTGCATTGAGATTGCCAAAGTGTTGAGATAAGTGTTGTAGCGTCGATCGCGTCACCTCATCTGCACTTTGACTGGCACTTAGCCTTTTGGCTTCCCCGTTGACTACCACAAACGGTTGACCGACTGAACTAGCAACCAGCAACCCATTGCGCTCTATGATAAAGGTTCGACCAGAGGGACTGATTCTCAAACCGCGCAAAAACTCACTGACTTGAGACAGTATCAGATCCACACCGATCACACCCACTAGTTTTTGTGATTTGTCATAGATAGGGTAGCTCGAAGAAATAGATAATACAGTCGGCTTGTCTTGCCATTGATAAATGCGGCTCCAAGTGGGACGGCCCGATTTCACGGCATCTGCATACCAACCTTCGTCATGAATAGAGGCTTGATTGGTCAAAACGGCTTCGAGGCGGGTGCGTCGTCCCTGGCGATCGACTTCATAAACAGAGGTTTTGTCTGGTGATGTTGTACGACTTTCATTGATCAAAAAACTGCCACTGTCGAGTCGCTCAACTCCAATAAATTCGCCTTGCTTGCCGCCAAAATTGATATAACCCACGTTAAAAATTTGCATCTGTTTCCAGAAAAATTGTCCCGTGGTTTTTAGGTCTTTGAGGTTGAGTAATCCCAGTTCGATCGCAGCTAAATTGGTTTGATTAATCTGGTGCGGAATCTGTAAATAGCCATCTAAGTGATGAGAAATCTGATTGCTTGTCTCGGCTTGAAGCTGGCTAGAAAGGTTATGAATCGCTCTTTGATTATTGCGAAGCGAGATCCAACTTGTCAGTCCTACTACAGTTACGATTTGTAAGACAAATGGCAAGACCAAAATCAGGCGTAGCGGGATGCGATGAGGAATCGATGGCGGCTTCAGCATAGGAACGATTCATAAATAATGCGACCCAAAGCGGCACATTTGAGCATTTATTATTATTCCCCGATCGCGTAGAAATTCTAATAGTTAGGATTCTAGATGAGAAACTGGCACATCTTCGCTTCCTAACTTGTTGATAAGTATCTCACTCATTGTTTAGAAATAGTTCACCAATCTATAGCAGTCCTAAATCAGTTGTGAAAATTTTGAAATAGCACGTTCTTACTGATTAATTCTCAGCTATTGATTGGTGACTAACCACTAACCACCGAATTTCTACAACCCAAATGGGACAGCTATATCACTAATCTTTACCTGAACAATACCACGATCTAGAACATTGAATAGTTCAAAATGTAGCGATCGAATTAAAGTTTTGTTGCTTACTTAGAAGCGATCGCTTGCTCTAAATTCACCTGATTGGCACACGTTTGACCCTGCTCAATCTCACTGATATTTGAAAGTGTCGTTTCGGCAATATTCTGCAAAGCTTCTTTAGTAAAAAATGCTTGATGAGCCGTAATCAGCACATTTGGAAAGGTTAATAACCGCTCAAACAAGTCATCTTGAATAATTTGATCAGATAGGTCTTCAAAAAATAAATCTGCTTCTTGTTCATACACATCTAAAGCTAGAGAACCAATCTTTTGAGACTTTAATCCATGAATGACTGCTGTTGTATCAATCAGTGCACCTCGACTGGTATTAATCAACATTACGCCTTTTTTCATTTGAGCGATCGTGGTCTGGTTGATCAAGTGATGCGTCTCAGGGGTTAAAGGACAGTGCAGAGTAATGACATCTGAGTCAGTCAACAGTTTTGTCAGGTCTACATATTTCGCCCCGGTCGCCTCACAAATAGGATTGGGATGCACATCATAAGCGAGAACTCGGCAACCAACCCCTTGCATAATTTGAGCGACAATTTGACCAATTTTTCCAGTGCCAACGATACCAATTGTGCGATCGTGCAGGTCAAATCCTAACAGTCCTTCTAGCGAAAAGTTGCCCTCTCGAACCCGATTGTAGGCGCGATGAATTTTGCGGTTGAGGGTTAACATTAGTCCGATCGTATGTTCTGCCACTGCATGGGGTGAATAGGCTGGAACACGCACGACCCTTAGTTTCAATTTGACAGCAGCCTTGAGGTCAATGTTGTTGAATCCTGCACAGCGTAAAGCAATTAATCGAGTTCCATGTGAGGCTAAAATCTCTAGAACATGGGCATCCAACTGATCATTGACAAACACACAAACGGCTGGAAATCCTTTTGCTAAAAGTGCAGTCTCTGGACTCAGACGAGGTTCTAAAAAGACCAAATCGTGCTCATAGTCATAGTTAGCAGTAATCAAGAATTGGCGATCGTAAGGCTTCGTATTAAAGACAGCAACTTTCATAGGAAGATGGGGAAGATTAATTTTGAAACGAATCGCAAACTGATGAGAATCTAATCAACAAAGCTCTCTGAAAAACGTGACTTCTTAAACATTCGAGAACCAAAATAGCAACCCTCCCCATTTCCTAACGGTTATTCATTTTCTAACATCTGCTTTGCCTTTAAAAGCTGCTGCCGATGTTCTTCTTTTAGAGCCGGATACTCCAAGTCGAGAGAAGCCAACTTAGTACAAATGATGTCAGCTACTGCTAACCGAGTAAACCATTTGTGGTCAGCAGGAATAATATACCAGGGAGCCGCCTCAGTGCTGGTATGGTTGAAGACATCTTCATAAGCATTCATGTAATCATCCCAAAAGCCCCGCTCTTTGGCATCGTTGGCTGAAAACTTCCAATTTTTTTCGGGTTGATTAATTCTGGCTAAAAACCGCTTCTTTTGCTCTGATTTTGAGACATTGAGAAAGAACTTAAGAATGATAATGCCGTTGTCAACAAGGTACTTTTCAAAGTTGTTGATCTCTGTAAAACGGCGTTTCCAGATGTCTTCCTTAACGGCTTGAGTAGGTAATTGTTGCTTTGCCAAAATCTCTGGATGAACGCGCACCACTAGCACTTCTTCGTAATAGGAACGATTGAAAATTCCAATCCGACCACGTTCGGGAAGTGCTTTAGACGATCGCCACAAATAGTCGTGATCTAAATCTTCTGAAGACGGAGCTTTAAAGCTAAAAACTTGACAGCCTTGGGGATTAACGCCTGACATCACATGCTTGATCGTGCCATCTTTTCCGGCGGCATCCATCGCTTGAAAGAGAATTAACACAGCATGAGTATCTTGTGCATAGAGGATATCTTGAAAAGCAGCCAAGCGCTCTACATCACTTTTAAGTTTCCCTTCGCTTTCTGCTTTATCTTTATAATCACCTGTGTATCCAGGATTATAATCTTTAGCTAAAGAGATTTTTGCACCTGGAGGAACGATGAGACGATCGTATTTCATAACAGCCTCCGATCATTTAATTGAGTCATGATCAACAGTAGCGGTTAGCCGCCAATAGACCACTATCTTGAGAAGGGGAAACATGATCAATTTTGCGCCGTGGGATGCTTTACTTCGTCGATATGTCGATGATCGGGGGCGAGTAGATTATCAGTCCTGGCAACGAGAACAGCCCGCAGCTCTAACCAGTTGGCTGTCTGAAATTGCGTCCCTAAATCAGGTTGATGGAACGATCTACGACCAATTAGCATTGTGGATTAATCTATACAATGCCTTTACGATTTCTAAAATTTTGCGGCGATATCCAATTGATTCAATTCGTCCAAACATCTTAGGAATTCCAAACTGGATTGCGTTTCTGAGATTTTTTATGCAGCGATCGTACTCTGTAGCGGGTATACATTACAGCCTGGCCCAGATTGAAAACCAGCGTTTGAGAACTTTAGAAGATCCTCGAATTCATTTTGCGATCGTTTGTGCATCGATCGGCTGTCCGCTGTTAAGAAATGAGGCTTACTATCCCGAAAAAGTTCAGCAGCAATTAGAAGAAGATGCTCAACAATTTATTAATTCAGAAAAAGTTCGGTATGATTCGGAAGCTGATACGCTTTATTGCAGCAAGATCTTTAAATGGTATCGAGCCGATTTTCTCAAAGCTTCTGATTCGATTCAAGACTACATTCGCATCTATCTTAAGAATGATTTGATCAACCCAAAAACCTCAATCAAATATCTCTACTATGACTGGAGTTTGAATCAGCGAACATCCTCATAAAATTGCTTCAAATACTCTGTAGAAACTCCCATTCCCCAAAGAATGCCGATGTATAGATAGATGCCTGTTGCCTTCCAAGCGCCCCATTTTCTGACGCGACGATCGGAGCTTTGTACCACGCGATCGACTTGCCAAATGCGTCCTTTTTGCAGCAGTTTGCGACACAAATCACCATCTTCCATAATCGGCAACGCCTCATCAAAACCGCCACAGTCCCAAAAATCAGTCCGACGACAAAACATCACCTGATCGCCAAACAGCAGGCGCAGCCCTTTAACAAATAAGTGAGGTCTAAACAACAAGGGAGCGTAGTAAGTTTTGAGATAATTGTGCAGCGAAATTCCCCAGCGAGTCTTTTGCTCTCCAACCATCAGCGAAATGAAGCCTCCACAAGCAATTTCGGGGTTTGTTAGCGTTTGCTCCATCACTGAGACGACATCATCGGGCACCCAGGTATCTGCATGAAGAAAACATAAAATTTCTCCTGTTGCAGCATTCGCGCCAGCATTCATTTGAGGAGAACGTCCGCGTCGATCGCTCTGAATAATTTTCGTTTTGATAGCTGAATGAATCGATTCTAAATAACGTTGTGCAAGGGCGATCGTGTCATCCTGACTGCCACCATCCACGATGATAATTTCCCAGGCAGGTGGATGCAAAACCATGAGCTGACGCAGCGTTCGTTCTAAACAAGCCGCCTCATCTAGCGTAGGAATGACGATCGATACCTGAGACATGGTTCTCCTCTTTGTTCTCTTCTATTGAGGCTTTAACCCAAATAGAAAGCGTATCCAGTTCAGTCGTTTGATAGTCAAATCGTACAATACGATCGTGATCACAACAGTTGCTGTACTAATTATCAAGAACTTTTCTACAACCCCAATTTTCCACTGAACCACATAAAAACTAATCGCAACGAGAACGGATTGATGCAACAAAAAGATTGGATACGAGGCTTGATTGAGATACGTTAGAAAACGGTTGTTAAAACTTAAATAACGTTGTCCCAATGCGAGTAGAGCAATCACCCAACACCACGAGTGAACGCCGCGAAACATTTGATACACCACATATTCAAAAGAATAACCACGCACTGGAAGCAAATTTGCAATACTCAGACTCAATAAAATAAATGTTCCGATGATTGCCAACGACAATGAGAGAATTTGATGTCGATCGATTGCTTTCTCTAATCGATCGTCTGAGCTGAGAACAAACCCGTAAATCAAATAAGTTAGATACAGCAGCACATTCGCCCAATCGTCATACAGATTTTGAAAGCCAAACCAATGAGGTCGCAGCGTGCCTTCAATGATCGCTAACGGGATAGCGGGTAAGAAAATAGCTCCCGGTTTTTCGAGAAAGCCGATCCAATTTGAGTATTCAGGCTGCTTGCGCTTAAGAAGCAATAAAAAAGGTAGCGCGACGATCGACAACACCAGCAGATAAATGACAAACCACAAATGCGCCCATTCAAAATTACCGTTTGGACGAATGCCATTAAAAAACTGAGGATAAAACTGAAGATACGACCCCTGAAATTGATGGTGACTGAGCAACTTGTAATAAACCTGGGGCGGCACCAAAACTAGAGTACCCAATACAAAAGGGACAAACAGGCGCTTGAAGCGATCGCTGAGATATTGATGGGGCGATCGTCCCTGGAGCGCAAACCAGGTGGCTGACCCCGACAACAAAAAAAATAGTGGCATGTGCCACTGATGAACAAAAAAGATAAAGGCTGTTAAGGCTGGACTGAACGGATCATTCTGAATATAAAACTCGCCCAATTCACCCCGATAAAAAACAGCCGCCGCATGAAAATAAACCAGCAGCAATACAGCTAAAACTCTTAACCAGTCTAGATCGTAGCGTCGGTTTGGGGAATTCACGGAAGCGCAGCAATTGAAAAAAGTTAACTAAACGCTAACAGCTAAAATGCAAGGCGCGGTCTAGCTCTCAGTAACGTTTACTTGAACCTGCATTTCGACGACTCTGGCTGGAAAGGTCGGCACGCTCACGGTTTCGTCGTCTAGACATTGACCTGTTTGTAGGCTGAAGTTTTGTTTGTAGATGGGAGAAGCGACCTTGACAACGCCGTTGCGATCGCCCACCAGTCCCCGTGACAAAACAAAGGCTTTGCTAAACGGATCGTAGTTAGCGATCGCATACACGTCATCGCTTTCACCGACTCGAAAAATAGCAATCTGCTCTCCTTTGACGAGGGCACAAACGCCTGTATTCGGTAAGATTTGATCAATTGAACAAACAGTAATCCACTGAGTCACGGTTTCTGAATTTGGGAGTGCTTGGATCATAGAGATGAGGGATGAAGGATGAGGGATGAAGCCAGATCAATCAGAGTTAATGGTTTGTCTTGAACCAATCGATTTTTACAGTCGATCGCCTGTTTTCAACAGTTCCTTTTCGTGTTCAAAGGCGGGGCGGGTTTGGCCGCGTTCCTCAATTTTTACCAGGCTGGGATCGGGTTGGTCGGAGTTGATGAAATGATTGAAGCGAGCTAACTTTTGAGGATCGGCGATCGTCGCTTTCCATTCGCAGGCGTAGGTGGCAACTTGATGTTCCATTTCGGCTTCTAGCTCGGCGCAAATACCCAGTGAGTCGTCAATGATCACTTGTTTGAGGTAATCCAGTCCGCCTTCTAATTTGTTGAGCCAGGTAGCAGTGCGCTCCAATCGGTTTGCGGTGCGAATGTAGAACATTAAGAAGCGATCGATGTATTTAATTAGCGTTTCTTGATCGACATCTTCAGCAATCAGTTGAGCGTGTTGTGGTTTCATACCGCCATTCCCACAAACGTATAAATTCCATCCTTTTTCGGTTGCGATAATGCCAAAATCTTTGCTTTGAGCTTCGGCGCATTCGCGGGTGCAACCAGAGACGGCAGATTTGAGCTTGTGGGGGGCGCGCAGTCCTCGGTAACGGAGTTCGACAGCGATCGCTAAACTGGTTGAGTCTTGCACTCCAAATCGACACCAGGTGCTTCCTACACAGGATTTCACGGTTCTCAAGGCTTTGCCGTAAGCGTGACCCGATTCAAAGCCTGCGTCGATTAGTTTCTTCCAAATGTGAGGTAACTGATCGACTCGTGCGCCTAATAAATCAATTCGCTGTCCGCCTGTAATTTTGGTGTAGAGTCCAAATTCTTTAGCAACTTCGCCCAAGACAATCAGCATTTCTGGCTTGATCTCGCCGCCCGGAATGCGCGGAATCACCGAATACGTCCCGTCTTTTTGAATATTGGCCAGAAACGCATCGTTTGTGTCCTGCAAGCCCGCGTGAGGCTGATTGAGAATGTAGTCATTCCACGCAGACGCGAGAATGGAAGCAACGGCAGGTTTACAAATTTCGCAGCCTTTCCCCTGTCCATGTTGCGCCAGTAGAGACTCAAAGGTTTGGATGTGTTGTGACCTGACTAAATGATATAGCTCTTGTCGAGAATAGGAGAAGTGTTCGCAGAGATGATTTTTGACCTCAACGCCTGCTTTTTTGAGTTCTGCCTTCAGCAAGTCTGTGACTAACGGAACGCAACCGCCACAGCCTGTTCCGGCTTTTGTGAATTTTTTGAGGGTGCCAATTTCGGTAAAGTTATTTTCTTGAATGGCGCTGCAAATTTGTCCCTTTGTCACATTGTTGCAGGAGCAAATCTGGGCGGTGTCGGGCAGTCCTTCAACGCCCATTGAGACGGCGGCTTTTCCTTCGCGGGGCGGCAACAACAAATCTTCGGGATGAGGCGGCAGTGTGATTTGGTTTTGCATCAGTTGCAGCAGCGTGCCGTAGGCCGACGCATCCCCAACCAGAATGCCGCCTAACAAGCGATCGCCCTTTTCATTCAGCACCAGTTTTTTGTAAGTGCCCTGGACAGAATCGACGATCGCAAACTCTTTGGCACCGGATGTTTTGGCAAATCCATCTCCAAAGCTGGCGACATCAACACCTAGCAGTTTCAATTTAGTAGACATATCTGCACCCGTAAAGGTGTTGCTACCTTGATTACAAAGCTGATTAGCCGCGGTACTGGCCATCGCATATCCTGGAGCCACTAAGCCATAAATCCGATGATTGTGAAGGGCACACTCGCCGATCGCTAAAATATCAGGATCAGAAGTCTGACAGCGATCATCAATGACAATACCGCCGCGATCGCCAACGGCTAATCCGCACTCTCTAGCCAGTTCATCACGAGGACGAATCCCCGCAGAAAACACAATCATATCAGTGGGCAGTTCGTCACCCTCGGCAAAGCGCATTTTTGTGACGCGCCCATTTTCATTCACAATTTCAGTCGTGGACTTTTGAGTATGAACGGCAACACCCAGTGCTTCGATTCTGTTTTTGAGAATAGTTCCGCCAACATCATCGACTTGGACAGGCATCAAGCGAGGGGCAAACTCGACGACGTGGGTTTCTAAGCCCATATTTTTGAGCGCGTTGGCGCATTCCAGTCCCAGCAGTCCGCCGCCAATCACGACACCCATTTTGCACTGTTTGGCGTAGGCTGACATGGCTTCTAAGTCGTCGATCGTTCGATAAACAAAGGTGCCAGCGGTGTCTTTTCCGGCGATCGGCGGCACAAATGGATAGGAACCTGTCGCCATCACCACTTTGTCGTAGTGAATCACCACACCATTCGCTGACGTGATTGTTTTGCCAGTGCGATCGATGCGTTCTGCTTTGTCACCGATGTAGATTTGAACGTTATTTTCCTGATACAACCCCGGCTCGACTAGCGACAGATCGGCTGCTGTTTTTCCGGCAAAAAAGCCACTTAAGTTGACGCGATCGTAAGCGACACGAGGTTCTTCGCAAAAGGTGATCAGGTTCCAGTTTTGGGAGGCTTCTTTGGCGATCATTTCCTCCAAAAAGCGGTGCCCGACCATGCCGTTGCCAATGACAACCAAATTCTTTTTAGTCATAACAGGAGTTTTTGTAGCACATTCCTTGTTAAGACTAGGCGGAGTTCTAAATTGTGACTAGCCCCTAATTGTAGTGGGTGATACGAAAAGTCCTATAGCTATTCACAAGCTGCATGATCCCAATTCGATTTTTGCATTCAGGATGGGATCTTAATCATTTCGTCTGAATTGAGTTAGAAAAAAGGTTTGAAGGCGATCGACATTAGGTGCTTAAAATCTTTCTACTGTCCAAATCTCAATTCATCCATCTCACTAACGTCTCCAGATTTTTGTAGCAATGCAACCTGAGCGAATAGTTCCACAGTCACCTCTAATCGCTCACTCAAGCCTCTCCTGACCAAAGCATCTTGAGCCGCCTTATAGCTACAAAGAATCTTCTGAGTTTGACGATGCAGATCAATTGAATCTTGATGATAGCGATAGAGATATAAAGGCTGCGATAAATGATAAATGTCGGTAACTTCTGATAGCTTTAGAATCAAATCATAGTCTTGACTAAACTCTAATTCAGGATTAAATCCTCCAACTTGATCATACAAACTTCGACGCATCAACCGAAAATGCATCACCATAAAGCTGACCAACAAGCGATCGCGGGAGTAGGGAATCTGACACCGAGAACCATACTCGACTGGCTCTCCCTGGGAGTCGATCGTGATGTAATCGGTATAGACCAACCCAACATCAGGGTTGCTATCCAGAATCGCCTTTGTCTGTTGTAAAGCTTCTTTGGCAAGTAGATCGTCACTGTCCACAAGCCCAATATAAGTTCCGGTAGACAGTGCAACGGCTTTGATTAAAGAACTGACTCGTCCAGTGTGTGGGGCAGCAATTAGTCTAATTCGATCGTCTTGATCTGCATAAAACTGAGCGATCGCCAACGACTGATCTGTAGAGCCGTCATCCCAGATCACAAACTCGAAGGAGCGATCGATTTGAGTCAAGACGCTTTCGATCGATAGGCTCAGATATTGCTCACGGTTATGAATCGTCATGATCAAAGAGGTGTCAACCATTTGAGTTAAGCAACGGACTCTACCAGTTTTGCCAAGAGCGACCTTGCCACTCACCAAAATTATGGAGAAGTTAGGTGTAATGAAGCATAGGAATCGCATAAAATCTCCTTAAGCTAGTGTTGCATGTACTTATCTCTTGCTATCAAGCTACGGTTCAAATATCTGATGGCTGAATTTCAAGGAAACTACTGTAATGCTGAGTGCTTTCTGGGTTTACTAATAAACTCAAAATTCCTTGCCAACCTTGTCCGTGTCCATCTGTGAACGACCAAAGGCTGACATAACTATTCTCGTTCTGGCTGATAACTTGTAGCTGCCAACCTGCTTGCTGCATCTCAGTGCAATAATAACTGACCAATCCTGCTGATGAAAGTGATGTGATGAAACATGCAGTGGTTATAGTAGTATTTATGGTGCCCCTTCTTTCTGTTCGACGAACTTCAGTTTGAGCAGCCCGTCCTAATGATGGGATGGGTTGCTGACTCAATTTCTCCTGAATCTGTGAGCGAACACTTTCTCTAGGTGGAGTACTCACCTGTTCAGGTGGTGGAGACCAGGAAAGTCTCACATCAGAACAATTGAGCATAGCTGAGTCAACTGCTATCGAGAACTGAGTTCCCTGAGTTGAATGAAAAAAACCGTTCCGAAGGGTTTCCAAGTGCGTAGAGGTTTCAAACCCAATTTCTGCATCATCATTCCAAGCCGACCATTGTTGCCAGCCCAGGTTGATGAGTTGTTCAGCTAACTGTTCACAAACCTGTTCAGGCGAGAACGGTACCTGTAAAAAGACCCAAATTCCGTTAGGCTCTTCAAAGCCCCCCAGGATCTGAGTCTGCGCTGGAAACTGCAACAAGACAGGAAATGTGGAGGGCAGTTGCTCGATCCATAACTGCTGGGTTTCGTCGGGGAGGAAGGTGTCAGACAAGAATTGCCACAGAATAGCTTCTGGAATCGATTCCGTTGAGGCGACTGAAGGAGAAGAGGATGAGGGGAAGAGCCTCTCAAAAACTGTATCCAAGTTCAGCATTTCCAGGTTAGCAGTGTACCAATTAGGGTGGTCTCTGTCTGCAACGAATCTAAGAAATAGTTGCCACAGGTGGTTGCGGCGATCGCGCAGCGTCCAAACACTCCAGAGCAGGTGTTCTTGTGTTTCCCTTGTTTGTCGTGCCCACCCTGCTTGCATCAATTGGCTTTCGTAATGAGCCAGCAAATCAAGACCGCTCAACGATGTTTCGATCTTAGACGTGCTATGCCAGCTTTCGTTTGACCCACCCCCGCGTCGTCCTTGAAGATCAGCATCTGTGGGTGGAACCTCAGCATCGATGGGTGGAATCAGATAAGGAAGCGGTAGCTGATTCAATTCATTCGTCTCCCAGTCCGCCTGACAAGGGGAGCGGTAGGCATTCTCATCAAATAGTTTGAGTTTGATGAACGTAACGTTCTCCGCCATCCGACGAGTTTGCAGGGTGAGGGCAAGCGGTCTCTCCGAGTAATCCGCAGGAGGTTGCGGGCGATAGCAGAACGTAAGGAGGGAGGTTGAATCGTGCCTTAAGCTGTGCCTCATGGTAGATGTACGAACAAATAGTAGATTAAAATCTACTCGATCTTCATCTGAGCGCTTCTGAAGCCAGCCCAAGGTGCGTAAGCGGTTAGAGTATTCAACCTTGATGGACAAGGGAGGCTGAGGTGACTGCATTAAAATCGTAAACGTTGCTCCTTGCCGCAAACTTGCCGTGATTTGAGACTGTTCTAATAGAGGTAGCTCGATCGGGAGTCCCTCTGGCAGTTGTCCTAACCAAATCTGTCGTAAATAAAGAGGTTCGATTCCACCTAGTAGATGCAAGGCGAGTTTCAATGGGACTGGGCGAGAAGATTGAGGCATTATAGTATGTCCGGATAGTGGGTTCTGAAACCATACCTATGCACGAGTGAAGCTTAATGGCTCTAATGAATTGACACCAAAAGATCTCAGATTCTCCATCAACAACATTCCTGGGTTCAAATTTGTGAAAAGGGGAGTTCTTCAGGTTTTGATATCAATCTCAGTAGCAGGGAACATGAACCTACTATCTGTGCTAGTCCTTAGAAGATTTTGACTAAGAAAATTCAAGCGATCGCTTCTCTAATGATGCGCTGAGCCTCTAGTTCAACTGTAAACCTCAGTTTCTTCTAGGCCTAATGATGACTGCTGCTAATGGCACTATCTGTTCAAGTAGGAAAGTTAGGAAACACATTGCAGTGTTCTGTAAAAACTCTCAGAAGACGCATTATTCGTTCTTTTCCTGGATTTAGCTCTTCGTAAGCGGGTAAACTCGTCAACAATTTAAGCTAAATACATCGATACTGCGAACGTTAGGTTAATCGAAGAGGACTTTCTACCGTAGAAAGACTCATCTTGATAATCGACTTTCCTGTAAACAATATACAACGCTATAGCAAAATGAAAATGGACAACTGATATTCGATCGCTCAACCCTCACTCACTTTCCGTTCTGTCACCAGCGTTAGACTCACCCATTCTCCTTGGCTGTTGTAGTTGCGAATTAGGCGTTGGCGTTGGTCAGATTCTACAAGCCATCCCACTTCCAAAAACAGAGGGTTACCTTTGCTAATTTGTATTGGACACGTCGAAGAAGCCCCATCAGGAAGGAGCAGAACCTGTATCGGTTGGGAACCGCGATCGAACAGCAGTTTTGAACCCTCGATCGTCCCTGTAGAAGTGATTTGCCTAGTTTTATCAAAAGAGATTTTCTGAGTAATTTGGTTGCCGTCTTGATGCAAATTTAGGGTAGTTGAGTAGGTTTCTGGCTCTCGTAAATCGGCGTAAATAGTGGTAGCGGAACCGTGCCATTCTCCAAGCAGACTTTCTAGCGTGAGGGGAGATTGCTCTGGAGCATTGCTGCCCGTGCGTTTTTCTCGAATCAGCGTTAATGAATCAAGCTGACCGTCGAGATCAAAGAGTTGCACCAGACGCAGACGACGATCGCCATAAAGCAGCGCCAATTCTCCTCCAAACTGTGAAAACGGAGCCATCTGAATCGGCCCCTGCGAAAAGGCTCCCGTCTCAAAAAACTTCAAACCGCCGCCCACGGTTGTGTAGGATAACTTGACTTCTGGCTTACCTGCTCGACGTAGATTTAGATGCACCGTTTGGCGATCGTCTAGTTCCAAACTCAATACAGAAGGCGTGTCACTCAAGGTTTCTCCCTGGGGCGACAGTTGCGTAAATGATCCGTGCCATTCGCCTAAGTTTTGGAGGAAACAATCCCATTGAGGTTTCATGCCTGTGTCCTGCTAATGTAAATTCAATGAAGTTGTTCACTACAATTTCGATTTGAGTTGCTCCCTTGTTTAGTCTACAGAATTAGGATTCTTGTCTAAAAGTCTCCCAATAACGAAGCCAAAACCTGTAGGGTATGTTAGGCCGCGTGAAACGTACCGATCTCAATCACCCGCTTAATCTTCTATTTTCAAGCAGGTCTAATCAAGCTGCAAGAAAAATTAATTGAAGAACAGCTTATTTCAACCGTTGGCGGTGCGTTTCGCTTGGCTCAACATACCCGATGTAAGTCGATCTATCAATTCAAGTTTTAAGCCTGCACGCCCGCGTAAGAGGCTCCTGGTAGAAAGGTGGCCATATACTTCTCGACTCCTTTGGGATTGGAGAGTAACTGGGCTGACACCTCGATCGCTTGCTGACCTGGATAGGCATCTTCAACTCCATCAGACACCGCTTGCAGGGCGACTTTGACCACTTCGACCGGGGAAACTTTGGGATCGGGCCAGTCTTTTGCAAGCGACGTGTCTACCGTTCCGGGTAAAACTGCAACAACCAACGTTCCTTGGGCAGCCAGTTCTGCGCGAACTCCTTGAGTCATTGAGAGAGCGGCAGCTTTGGAGGCACTGTATGAGCCACTAAACGGTAAATGGGCCCGAGCCAGCAGCGAGAGAATGTTGACGATCGCGCCTCCCCCATTTTTCTCAAGCACTGGGGCAAAAGCCCGACACATCGACAACATCCCAAAGTAGTTGACTTCCATTTCGGCTCTGGCCGCGTCAAGATTGGATGCAGAAATCACCCCCTGATTGAGCGAGGTTCCGGCGTTGTTGATCAGCAGGGTGACATCTGGACATTGGGCAGCAGCTTGAGTTACCGATTGCACGTCCGTCACGTCTAGCTGAACAGGAATAATGCAGTCTGGATCAAGGGCAACGAGGGCGGCTACTTTTTGAGGACTACGGGCAGCGACATAAATCCGGGCGGCTCCTCCTGCTTTCAGGGCTTCTACAAATTGAGTGCCAATCCCGCCGTTTGCGCCTGTAACGAGGGCGATCGAGTCTTTGATTTGCATTGAGTAGCTCCTTTCTGTAATTTACGCTGTTCATAACAGACTTTGAACTTTGGACTCTAGACTTTAGACAGGAAAACACTTTGGGTCTCTGGACTAATGTCTCCGGACTAATGCGCTAACGAAGTCCAGAATATAAGGCGAACTCGATTCCCGTGAATTCGTTTTCAATAACTTTAGATTTTGGAGCAGTTTTTGGGCAGTCGATTTGACAAGGAACTGGGAAACGATCGGGTCACACAGCCTCTAGTTCCGAAGCCACGATAAAGCCACTTCATATTAACCCGGCGATGAAAGTTATCAGAGGCAATCTAAAATGTTTAAGGGTTTCAGCCTCAAAAATGCACTCTCATACCCAATCAATTTGTTAATGCTACAGATCCTTCGCCCCCTAAATCCCCCATTCTGGGGGACTTTGAGAATCCGATACTGCTTTGGCTTGAAGTCTCCCACAAGTGGGGGATTTAGGTTGCTCTCCAAGATCTGTAGCACTCAAAGATCAATTTGGTATCATGATTGCCGGAGTAATATTTGCATCTCTTTGAGCTTTTGTTAACGTCAGTTCGATGAGAGGGACTCGCTTCGTTAGAATCGCCTTCAGCCCCCTAAATTTCCCAAAATTGGGGGACTTCGACCCAGAAAAAGTTCCAGAGCTTAAAGAAATGATGCTGATTCAAAGTCCCCCAGAATGGGGGATTTAGGGGGCGAATCCCTCAATGACGAGGCGAAAAAACTCTATCGAATTCACGTTTTATTAGAAATGCGCTCCTAACAGTTGAATAAGGAACGATCTAACTAATGCGTCAACTAACTAATGCGTCAACTTTTCAACGGTTGCTTGATCGCTGACCAATTGACCATCTTCCATGTGGACAATGCGATCGGCGATGTCAAGAATTCGATTGTCGTGGGTCACGAGTAGAATCGTGCAGTTTTGTTCTTTTGCAAGTTTTTGCATAATCGTCACTACGTCGCGCCCCGATTGACTATCCAGTGCAGCGGTCGGTTCATCCGCTAAGACGAGTTGGGGATGACTGACTAAAGCACGGGCGATCGCAACTCGTTGCTTTTGTCCGCCAGACAGATTTTCGGGGTAGTAATGAGCGCGGGACTGCAAGCCAACTGACGCTAACATTGACAGCGATCGAGCTTGGCGATCGGGCAGTGCAATTTGTGGATGTAGTTTCAGCGACATGGCAACGTTTTCCCACGCTTTGAGACATTTGAGCAAATTGTGAGATTGAAAGATAAACCCGATCTGACTTCGCACCTGCCTTAATTTTTGCTTGTTTGCGTTTTTGAGTTCTTGATCGAGGACGGTCAGGCTACCTTCTTGCAGCGATCGCAGTGCCCCAATCAAGGTTAACAGTGTCGTTTTGCCGCTACCCGATGGGCCGGTCAAAATCACGATTTCACCAGACTGTACCTCAAAATTAATGTCTGTCAACACTGACTTTCGCAGGTCTTTGGCACCAAAGTAATGATTGAGATTGCGAATTGAGATTACGGGAGACATCGGCATACTCTAAAACACATCTGCGGGATCTGCGGAGCGAAGTTTTCCAGAGGCGATCGCGGCGGAGACCAGACACATCACGAGCGTTAATGCAAAAACAGTCACTGCAATCTCAAGGCTCATGATCAGTTCTAATCGAGTCAATTGACCCAAAAACGCATACATTCCCAACGAAGCGGCATATCCTGGAATAAACCCCAGCACGCCTAAGATCATCGCTTCTTGAAAGATCACAATCAAGAGTGCGATATCAGAATAACCCATCGCTTTTAGCGTTGCATATTCTGCTAAATGATCATTCACGTCTGCATATAAGACTTGATAGACAATAACAATTCCTACAATCAATCCCATGATGGTGCCAAACCCAAAAATCGGCCCGACTGCGGTTGTTTCCTGAAATTTTAGTTCTTTATCAATGAGTTCTTTGTGGGTATAGGCTTTGATGCCGGGGACGTTGGCTTCGATTCCTGCTTTGACCGCTTGAAGGTTGGCTCCTGGCTCTAGTGTGATGATGCCAATACTGACTTGTTGCAGCACTGTTGCCCCAAACAACTCGGCATACGTGGATTCGCTCATGATTAAGTTGCCTGATCCCAAAAAGAAAGAGTTTCCTAGACTAAACAGTCCGACGACTGACACCCGACGATTGTTGAGAACAGCCTTCACCGATCCTGTTTGCTCAAACAGTGGAACGATCGGGCCAAAATCAGGTTTAGCCAATCGATCAAACAAAATCTGATTAGGAACCGTCAGACGATGCTGTTGCTCAATCACCTCTGGAATATTAAAAACCGATTGAGTTGGGTTAAAGGCATAAACTCGCCCTTCAAACGACTTTTTTTCGGCAGAATATGACCAGGATGTGGGCGAAATGTAGAGGGGAGTTGTAGCAGCCACGCCTTTGACTCCTGCCGCCTGATAGAGACGAATGCGATCGAACCCATTTGCACCTAAAAACTCTGTACTCGGATTCAATAAAAACAAATCTCCTTTGAGACTTTTAGGCAAAACAGTCGCGCCACCGCTAAAGAGTGACAGAAATCCTAGCTGCATAAAAATCAGCACATTGGCGAAGGCAATTCCGCCCATTGCAACCGTCAACCGGACTTTTTGATGCGATAGCTGCGACCACGCCAAAGGACGCTCTTTAAAGACAGCAAACTTGCTCAGTTTCATAAGGGCAAAAGGTTAAAAGACTGGATTGATTAGCGATCGCGACCCGTCGGAATTTGATCAGTTTGACCAGGGTTCGCGTTTTTAGAAATTTCTAGTTTGATTTTCACTTGCATGTTCGTTAGTGATGCAACTTTTGCGTTATCACCTTTGTTAATTCTGACTTTAACGGCAATCACTCGCGCATTTTGATCAATCACAGGACTATTAACAGCGCTGGCATCTTGAAGTGACTTTTTGCCAATCTGTAAGCCAACCTGCTCAACAACTCCCTTAATCTCGCCTGCAAAGCTACCATACTCGCTGGTAATCGTCGCTTGTTGTCCCGATCGGACTTTGGCGATGTCTGTTTCTGATATCTCTGCGATCGCAAACATACGATCGGTGCGGGCGAGTTCGACAATTCCCTGGGTGGTGTTGACCTGCTCACCAACACGGGTATTAATTTTGAGAATCTGTCCCGCGATCGGAACTCGCACCTGGGCATCTCTTACATTCGCTTGTTGCTGCTCAACGGCGATCGAGGCTTTCTCCAATTGAGCCTGGGCAATCTCCACATCCACAGGGCGAACTTCCTGCAACTCAGAAAGTTTTGCCTGCTCTTGATTAATCTCTGCGGTCAGGGTCGTGGTGGTTTGGGTGAGTTCGGCAGTGCGTTCGGTTAGCGTGGCTTGAGCCGTGGCGACATCTCGTCGAGCAAGATCGACATCGGCTCGATTGATGGCTCCTTCTCTCAATAGAGATTGGCGACGATCGAGGGTCTGCCGCGCCTCTCTCAGGGTAGCTTCCGCGCTGCCGATCGCGGCTCGTTGTCGGAGAATTTGCCCCTTGAGTTGGGCTTCTAATCGCTCGATCGCAGCACGCTGGGCAGTAATCTGAGCTTTTTTGGCATCACCTTGCGTTACTTTTTCAAGTTCTGCGATTCGTAGACGCACATCGGCTTGAGCATCTCGCAGATCAGCTTCTCGGCGATCGATGCCCTGCAAAATAGCAATCACCTGATTCGCTCGCACAAACTCTCCTTCTTTAACCAGGATTTGATTGACTCGGCTATCTTGGGCGTTGGGGACTGATAGTTTGATCACTTCGCCTTCTGGCTCAATCCGTCCTAAAGCAACGACTGACTCGATCGCGGCTGCTTGTGCTGGGTTTTCGGCAGAAGAGTTTGGCGCATTGGTACTGCAAGCGTGACACAGCATGAGAATGCTAATAGAAATAGAAAGTCTAACAGAGTGACGAATCGCATTAGAAAAGTATAAGAATGCTACCATTGATGAAATGGGTAAACGTTGCGACGAGTTCAGTATAGCGATGATACACTCAAAAGACCATTTCTGAGAGTCATGAAACTCAATGACGTTTGGAGTTTAAACTCGTGACGAAAGTCATGATCTAACAGAATTATTTCAGTCTAAAATCGTGGGAAAGAAGTCGTGTGTGGATTATGCGATCGCCCATCCAGCTAGATACCAGTTCTCCAAAATCATTGAGTCTAACCCTACGTTATCTCGATTGGAGCTTGATCGGTGTTGGGCTGCTATTAGGATTATTGGGCGAAGGCTATGCCTATCCACAAACGCTCACTTTTCAAACCTGCATTGCCAGCGTTGCCTATATTATTCTCAGCTTTTTTATTCCGATTAATGGTTCGATTAGTCAAAGAAGAATCTATGTATCGATCAATCTAATTCTGGCGATTTGGCTTTCGTTGGTGAGTCCGATCGCAGCAATCCTACACTGGTCGATTATCAAAAGCTGCTTCTTACTCAATCTCAAAGAAGTTGTTCTAACGATTGCATTAACGAGCATTTTTTATGTGGTGGGCACGCTCTGGAGCATTCCTCAGTTTTCTGAGATGCTGACAATGAACGGAATTCAAGTGCCTGATGCCCCAAAGCTCATTTTGATGGGAAACATCGCTTATTATCTGGGCGCTTGCATCTTCTCGATTTTGATGAGTTTGTTGGTGATGGCAGAGCGCAAAAGCCGACAAACCTCAGAACTGCTTGCTACAGAAGTTGAAACCCTCGCAGCCAGTTTAGAACGATCGCGCATCGCCCGCGAAATTCATGACTCATTAGGCCACACGTTGACCACGCTAGACATTCAGATAGAAGTTGCTCAACGGCTACAACAGCGCAACCCCGAAAAAGCGCTACAGGCTCTAGAGAATGCCAAACGCTTATCCAGTCAGTGTTTACAAGATGTGCGATCAACGGTGCAGACGATTCGACAGCCGACGTTTAATCTCAATCGAGCCTTGACCACCCTTGTCGAGCAGGTTAATCAATCGCAGCAGTTTGCAATGCACGTCGATCTCGATTTGCCCGATCTGCCGCTCAACATCAGTCATCCGCTCTATTGCATTATTCAAGAAGGTTTGACGAACATTCAAAAACATGCCCATGCATCTTCGGTCAGTCTTCACGCTGGGACAGGTGCCAACACGTTAATCATCGAACTCGACGACAATGGCCGAGGATTTGAGCTTGAAAAACCGCGATCGGGCTTCGGCTTGCAGGGCATTGAGGAGCGCGTTTCTCTCTTGGGCGGCGAGTTTACGCTGTATAGTCAACTTGGACAGGGCACCCAACTTCGAGTAAAAATTCCACAATGATTCGATTGTTGTTGGTCGATGATCAGCCTCTTTTTCGGCAAGGACTTGCTGACTTGTTGGAGTTAGAAGACGATTTGCAGGTTGTCGGACAAGCGGAGAATGGAACGGTCGCGATCGCGCTCACGGCTCAACTTCAGCCCGATGTGATTTTAATGGATGTGCGAATGCCGATCTGCGATGGCGTGACGGCGACTCGTGAGATTCATCACTGCTATCCGTGGATTCGGATTTTGATTTTTACGACCTTTAGCGAAGATGAATATGTGTGGCAGTCCCTTCAGTTTGGGGCGTTAGGCTATCTGCTCAAAAGTACGCCGTCTGCTCAAGTAGCCGCAGCGATTCGTACGGTTTATCAGGGGCATAGTCAACTCGGCCCTACGATCGCGTCTAAGGTGTTCTCAAAGATTTCTGTCCCTCTGCCAAAGCAAGATTATCGACATCTTTTTAGCGATCGTGAACACGAAGTTCTCATCCTAATTTCTCAAGGAAACACCAATCAAGAAATCGCCCAACGCCTCCATCTTGCTGAGGGAACGGTTAAAAATCATGTGTCTCGCATTTTGTCTCAGTTAGGGTTGCGCGATCGGACTCAAGCAGCACTTTGGGCACAACAAAATCTTTAACCAGATGGGTAAATCTATTAAAGAAACTCTCCTAAAGCGTTTGGTATCGCATTCCGGGCAATTGGGACACTAAGCCCAACATTTCTAACTGAAACAGAGCGCTGGAGACGAGTCCGGCGGCCATGCCTGTTTGCTGAACAATCGCATCAAAGGCAGCCGATTCGAGATTGGATTGGGTGACGATCGTGCCGACTGATTGCAATACTTGAGCCAATTCAGCACTCAACTCCAACAAGGGTTGGGCAGATTTTGCGGCATCGAGTTGAGGCATCGTTCCCAATAGTTCTAGCAGTTCTGACTCGCCGAGAATCATCTGTGCGCCTTTGCTGATCAGGGTCAGACAGCCTTTTGATTTGGCATTGTCGAGGCTGCCAGGAAGGGCATAGACATCGCGTCCATAATCGTTGGCAAGATAAGCTGTGATCAGAGCGCCTGATTTTTTGGGAGCCTCAATCACCAAAACTGCACGACATAACCCTGCCACAATCCGGTTGCGTCGAGGAAAGTGAGTGCGATCGGGCTGCGTCCCGTTGGGATATTCGCTCAAGGCTAGACCGTTCTCAATGAGTTCTTGATAAAGCTTGCGATTTGACCACGGATAGACGACATCGACACCCGTTCCTAAGACGGCAACTGTCTGACCGCTGGCTTCTAGACAACTCTGGTGAGCTTCGGTATCGATGCCTTCTGCCAGTCCTGAGACGACGATGAAGCCATTTTGTACCAGCGATGCGCTTATTTTTCGCGTCCAGCGGCGACCATAGTCAGAAGGGTCACGAGTGCCGACGATCGCGATCGCAGGTAAATCTGTCAGATCTTTGATCATCGAAGGTTTGCCGCGATAATACAGAACGGGCGGCGGATCGGGGATTTCTTTCAGCAAAGCGGGATATTCGGGGTCGGCGGGTGTCCAAAACTGTGAGTTTTTTTGTTCGTGCTGTTGGAGCAGGCGATCGGGTTGATAGTTGTGTCGATCGGTGGCGATCGCTTCTGCGGTCAATAGTCCAATGCCTTCGACGGCTAGAAGTTGATCAGGGCGAGCATCCCAAGCCTCTGACAAACTGCCAAACTCCTGGTAGAGTCGCTTAATCAAAATCGGCCCCACATTGGGAATTTGCGCCCAAGCCAGCCAAAATGCACGTTCCTGAGTCAATCTCCTACCCTCGCAATCTGGTAATTTTGAGTTGAGTATTCCCTCTATGGCGAGTCTTCTGTCATTTTTAGGGGCTGATTAGAAAAGATAAATCAGCGAAGCTGGACTAGAGAGCCGTAAATCAGTGGAGTATGCGATCGACGACTCTCTAAACCTCTACAGTTGAATTGTCTTTTTGTTGTGCAATTCCTCCAAATGTATTAATGAACCAGCGCCCATGACAATATCGAACTTCATCAGAGAACGTTGCACTTGATAGCCCGCTAACACGCGAATCACTTGATATTCAGTCG
>NZ_JBJPHU010000236.1:0-3566 GCF_052939515.1 Phormidesmis sp. 146-33 | reverse complement strand
GATGACCCTGATCAGCGGTTTAATTGTGCTGTTAGTTTGCGTCATTGCGCCTGCGATTCCGACTAATTCTCAGCCCGCAGTCTTTGACCAGGTTTGGCAGACGGTTCAAGATAATTTTTATGATCCTAAATTTAATGGAGTCGATTGGTCGGCGATGCGGCAAAAGTATCGATCGCAAGCCACAAAAGCATCGTCGATCGTCGCCTTTTCTGACGTGATCAATCAAATGCTGGCGGAGCTAAGAACTTCTCACACCCGCTTTTACACACAAACTGAACCCGCTTATTATCAACTGGCAGGCATCTTTCGATCGTCCATCCAATCCAAGCTCAAGCCCTTTCTACCCAACGGCAAACTCGACTATACGGGCATTGGCATTTTCACCAAAGACATTAACAATCAGACTTTTATCAACGCGATTTTGAATGGTTCTCCCGCCGAAAAAGCAGGCTTGAAAGTCGGCGATCGTATTCTCAGCGTCGATGATCAGCCCTTTCAGGCGATTCAGTCTTTTGTAGACAAAGCTGGAAAATCGGTAAAAGTTCAAATTCAGCGCACCCCTGGAAACGCTCAAACGATCGCTGTCACGCCTCAAAAACTTGATCCCAATCGAATGTTTTTAGACGCAATGAAGAACAGTGTTGAGATCATTCAGCGCAACGGTAAACAAATTGGATACATTCACGTCTGGTCATATGCCGACCAACAGTATCAAGATCAGCTTGAAGAAGCGTTGAGCGATCGCTTGAGAAACATAGATGGATTTGTCTGGGATCTGCGCGATGGTTGGGGTGGGGCGAGTCCGAGCTATCTGGGTTTGTTTACGTCGTCGGTTCCTTCTCTGACACTGATCGAGCGAGATGGTGATCGCCGTCAAATCGAAGGTCAATGGAATAAGCCGATCGTGATGTTAGTCAATCAAGGGTCTCGAAGCGGTAAAGAAATCTTGGCGCAGGGATTTCGCAAATATCGAGTTGGCACAATTGTCGGTAGCAAAACCGCCGGGGCCGTCGTTGCAGGTCGAGCCTTTATTATGAAAGACGGCAGTTTACTTTATCTGGCGGTAGCAGATGTCTTGGTAGACGGCGATCGCTTAGAAGGCAAAGGCGTTATACCCGATGTCGAAGTGCCCTTCACGCTGGAATATTCTCAAGGGGTTGATGTACAAAAAGAACGTGCGATCGACGTTGTTATACAGCAGATTGGCAAATGACATCAGCGCCTACTTGAAACAACGAATGTTCAGAATGGGACACTACTCAGTGTGGACGGATTGGGAGTCAGCCCCAGATTTTGGCGGAGGGACTTTCACCCTCATTCAGCCGGAAGTTCAACCGTTAAAGAAACGTGAATTCGATAGAGTTTTTTCGCTTCGGTATTTAACGCTTCTGCCCCCAACCCCCCAAATCTGGGGGACTTTCGGACAGGATTTCTTGCTCAAAGTCCCCCAAACTTGGGGGATTTAGGGGGCTGCCTGGAGTGATCGCCACAGCGAGGGATTTCATCGAATTCACGTTAAAGAAAACGATTGGCGAGGCTATGGATTTACCTAGCAACGAATCGCACGACATCGACAAATTTTGCTTCCCCCGGAATCTCATACTGTCGCTCGATGAGACCGATCGACGCTAAAAATTCCTCCAGATATTGTTTTGCGAGTTGGTCAAAGGGCGTTTGGGTCATGCTCCCAGGTTTAGGGATTAAAGGACTGCGATCGGTTCAATTTTAGAGGGAAGGAGCCTCGCCTCCCCCGACCAATCTCGACCCTCAAAGATTTTCTAGGCAAGTGATATGAAAGTCGATCGCGTTGGGCAAGTTAAATTCAGGCGTTAGAAGTTCAACCAATCCGCATCTTTAAGGAGACCTCTTTCAATGAAATCTGAACTCAAGGCAAAGTTTCTGCAACACCTGATCGCGAAGAAAGAAGACAAGGGTTTTACCCTGATTGAATTGCTCGTTGTGATCATCATTATCGGGATTTTGTCTGCCATCGCTTTGCCTTCCTTCTTGAACCAGGCCAACAAAGCCAAGCAGTCTGAAGCCAGACAATATGTGGGCACCCTCAACCGCGCTCAACAAGCTTACTTCCTGGAAAACAGCACCTTCGCCACCAGCATCACCAGCTTGGCCAAACCCGTCAAAGGTGACACCACAAACTATCGCTATGCCGATGATGGCGACAGATTCACCGTTAGCAACCTCAAAGCAACTAATGAGAACGTTGTCATCTACGGTACGTCTTTGAAAGCAGCCTTGAAGTCCTACGTTGGCATGGCGGCAATCGCTCAAGCTGACCCCGCAACTAGCGAAGCAACAACGCTGGCTGTCTTGTGCGAAAGCAAGAACCCCCAGACCACTGACGCAGCGAAGCCAACTCTGACCGCAACCGACCTGAAATGTACAGAACCTGCTACTATTCCTCTGGCGAAGTAGGCTGGTCTAGTTTCATCTTTCAGAGCTTAATATTTGACCGTAGAGTGGGTAGACCTGATACCTGCTCTATTTTTTTGGAAGGTTGGACTTCAGAGAAGTCATACCCAATCAATTTGTGAATGCTACAGATCCTTCGCCCCCTAAATCCCCCATTCTGGGGGACTTTGAGAATCCGAGACTGCTTTGGCTTGAAGTTCCCTACAAGTGGCGGATTTAGGTTGCTCTCCCAGATCTGTAGGACTCAAAGATTAATTTGGTATCACGCGGTGTGTTGAGTTTGGGTAGATTCAGTCATAGGGGTTTGTAGCGATGGGTGACAGACATGGATAATCAATTGCGGGATTGGCAACAACAAGCAAAAGCAGCGCTCATTCAAAAAGACTACGATCGCGCCATTTCCCTTTATGATCAGGCAACTGCGGCTTATCCAGAAGAACGATCGCTCTATTGGGGCATGGGGTTGGCACTGTTGCTGCAAGGTCAGGAAGCCGAAGCTCAGACAACCTGGATGCTGGCGATGGCCGACGGAGAAGCTGACGAAATTGAGCGATGGACGATCGACCTGATTCAAGTCCTCAAATCAGAAGCAGAACGACAGGCAGCGCTGGAAGAGTGGCCGATTGCCTGGGCGATTCGGCAATACATTCGAGAACTCCATCCTTCGGATTTAGAAAATCTGCTCCAGAGTATTCTGCTGTCGATCAACCTGGGAAGTTTTAGCTCTGACGACTTTGCCAATCTGGGTGTGATGGACTTGCTGGCGGGTGAAGGGGTTGTCGATTCAGCGTTTTTGCTCTACGTGTTAGAACAGCTTCTCGAAACGATTTTGCCCGATCCAGCCATTCTCAAATTTGTAGAAGCTTGTATTCCCCATATTGACGATCGTCGAGAGTTGACCTATCTGCTCGTTCCGACGGCCACAAAACTTTCTTTTACCTACTGCCGAGACGATCTTGCAATTCCTTTGCTAGAAATGAGCCTTCAGCTTGGGACGCATGACTTACCTGTTTTGACAGAATTAGCTCCCATCTATCAAAACGCTCGACAATACGACAAAGGCATCGAAGCGGCAAAGCAATGTATTGAACTGTCTGACACAGTGCCCGATCGGGTTTACAGCAGCCATTCTCTGA